>PLXG01000206.1 GCA_003153195.1 Myxococcales bacterium | reverse complement strand
GTGCGAAACGCTCGCGCAGTTTTTGGACGTTGATGCCGTCTACCAGCGGATCGGGTCCGAGCAATTTCCACGCCAGCAAGATTTCGCCGTCGGGCGCAGGCACTAGACGGCCGAACATGCGCGGATCGAGGTAACGAACCGGCGCGGCGCCTTTACACTCGAAGCGAATGCGCTCGTACTTGCGCGGCTCTTTGGATTGCACCCATTTTCCGGTCATGCCGAGATGAGAATAGAGCGCGGCGCCGTTTTTCAGCTCGATGCGCAGCCACTTTCCGCGACGGACGATGCTCACCACCGTCTGGCCGCCGAGCAGATCTTCGAACACGCTCGGCTTGATTCGACCGAGCACTCGACTCTTCTCTGCGCGCGCGTGAACAATCTTTTTTCCGGCGATCCAGCGGGTCAGATTTCGCCGCGTGACTTCGACTTCGGGGAGCTCAGGCACTATGAGCCGGCGGGCAAAACCTGTGCTCTCGCCAGGCTTGCTGCGGGTCGCATTCGCTTCGTTGCTTCTCCCTCAAATATCGATGGATATTCTCGGTCGGCGCGCCTCGCGACTGCGGCTCCTCGCTGCGCCGGGCTCGTCACAGGTTTTGCCCGCCGGCTCGAAGCTTGCCCTCGCGCTGTACGTCGGTGGCCACTTCGCGAAGCGGGGCGAAGCGATAATCCTGTGCGATGCGATCGAGCATGGCTTCGAACGCGCGCTGTTTGTCTTTGAGCGGAATGCGCAGGTCGTGCTGTTTGGAGATGAGCTGCGTAGGAATTCCGTCTTGATCGGCATCGAGTAGATCGGCGCCATGCAGCTCGAGATTGAAAAACGATCGCGAGCGTACCGACTCGAGCAGACGGGTTCGCACCCGCGCCGGCGCCACCAACAGCCAATTTCCGATCACCGGCAATCGAAGAAAGGGCGAGACCGCGATCGGAAGCTCCACCAGCGAAGATTGTCCGCGGCGAAACGGCCCACTTCCCGGACGATAGGGATCGACCGGCGCAGTCAGCGCGCGCGGATCGCCCAACACCGAGTGCGAGCGCCGACCTAGTAGCGACATCACTCCCATCACGCCGGCTTTGGCGAAATAGTAGGGCCACGAGGAGAACAGCGACGAGTCGTACTGATATCCCTGCGACTCGAGAACGCGCAACACCCGCGCCGACATGTCGTAGCCGGGCGCGCGAAATCCAATTGGCGGCGAGCCTTGCGCCTGCGCGATCACCTGATGCGCATCGGCCACTTCGCGCTCGATCTCCTCGGCGGACAACCGCGCGAAATCGTAACGATGATGGTGCGTGTGATTGCCGAGTTCGTGTCCCGACTTGGCCAGATCGGTGAGTGTGGCGCGTCCCGACGGATCGGAAGCGAGATCGGATCCAACTACAAAAAACGTGGCGTGAATTCCACGGCGCTGAAAGATCTCCGCAAACCGCGGCAGCGCGCGCTGAAGCACCACATGCGCGAGCGGCGCGGGTGGCTCACCCAAACCGTGGATGCCGTAGTAACAGGAGATCGGGTCGAGATCGACCGAGACCGAACAGACTTTCACGAGGGAAAAGATAGCACCGAACTCGGCACAGCGAAGGAAGAGTTACTTACTTGATCACCGCGCAGCCGATGCGATTGCCGGCATTGCCGGTCGGCTGGGTCTTGAAGTCGTCCACACCGCCGTGAATCACGATCGACTTTCCGATCACGTCGTTCGGCTGACCGGTTCCAATCGACCACTTGTCGGTGGTGAGCGTGACGGTGCCTTTGCCGTCGGCGCCGACCGTCATGTTGCCGATATCGCCCATGTGATGATGCTCGGCTTCCCACTTGCCGTGCTCGTCCGTCGACGGATTCCAATGTCCGCCGGCCGATTTTCCGTCGGGCGAGCTGCAATCGCCCTTCTCGTGAATGTGAACCGCGTGCTCGCCAGCCGGCACGCCGGTGACCTCGAGCTTGAAGGTGACCTTGCCGCCCTTTTCGCTGAACGTTCCCATGCCGGCGACTTTGGAATCGCTCTTGGCTTCGACAGTAGCGGTCGCGCCCTTTTCAGCCTTCTTCTTGTCTTTTGCGTAGACGGTTCCAGCCACCAAACAGCATCCAATCAGCGCCGCACGTTTGAGCATCGAAGTCTCCTAATTTTGTTAGGGGGCTATCTAAGCCCGGTTCGACACGCCGCGCAAGGCGCATCAGTTTTGTGAGACTGACGCATTCCGGATCATGGGTCGCCTCGACGGAGAGCACGTAACGTAGCGGAATGGTGGAGCTGATTCCGGGCACGCTCGGTGCACATCCGGAAGTAGGAGGCGATCGAATGGGAAAAGGTCTTTGGGTGCTGCTGTGCATCTCTCTCGGTTGTGGTTCAAGTTCCGGCTTGATTCATTCCGACGGCGGAGTTTGCTTGTCAGACACCGAGGTGGCGAGCACGCAATCGCCGATCGATCAATTCAATCAACAATCGTTTCAAGCTGCGCTGACCGCTCAGGCGTTAGGGCTGATCACGTTGACCGCGATCTCGGTGCAGGAATCCGACCAGCAGATGCTCGCCGCACCCACCACTCCGACACCGTCATCGACATTTCCCTACTACACGGCTGGCATCGTCTACCAGATCACACTTCAGGGAACGACGCAGAGCTACATTGCCGGTGCGACACGCAACTGTGGCCTGACCGAAGAGTTCGTCACCGATGCTCAAGGAAACGTCGGCCTCCTGTCTCGGCAGGCGAACACGCTCTCGAAGCAGTCGGTGGACGCATGTATGCACGCTTGCGGATGCGGAATTCCAGCTGCCGAACAGAATCTTTACGTGTTGCCGGTCGGCAAGAGTTATCTCGGAAGGGTCGCGGTGTCGTACAACGTGAAGGAGCTCGACTTCAACTGCACCGTCTACTTGGAGTAGCTCGATCAGCCCTGAATTCGAATGATGTAAGTGAGTCGCGTGATGTCTTTAAGCACCTTGGGCACCCGTTTAAAGAGGTTGATCGAAGGCGGACGCTTTTCCACGATGTGAATCGGAATCTCGCGCACTCGTTTGCCTTCACGTTCGGCGCGAATCACGAACTCGGAGGCGAATAGATCTTTTTCCACCACGCAGCGTCCAACGGTGCCGAGCAGTCGGTCGCGACGAAATGCTTTCAACCCGTGCGTGTCGGTGCCGTGAAATCCGACCAGAATGCGCAGCATTCCGTTGAGTACCATCGTGGCGGCGTGACGCATCATCGGACGCTTGTCATCGGCGCCTTCCATGACTTTCGATCCCACCACCATGTCGGCTTCATCACGTTCGAGCACGTCGATGGCGCGAGAATAGAAATCGGTGTCACATAGATCGATCTCGTCGCAGATGACATATTTTCCGCGCGCGCGCTGAATCCCCTGCTTGAGCGCTTTACCGTAGTTCGGCTCGCCGAGCGAATGGATCGACACTTCCGGATGGCGCGATGCCAGCTCCTCGCCGATCTCCACCGTCTTGTCACGTGAACCGTTTTCCGAGAGCAGAATCTCGTAGGTCCAGGGAAACTCTTTCAGCCGATCGATCAGATCGATCACCGCCGAGTGTAAAATTCCCTCTTCGTTGTAGACCGGGATGACGATGCTGAGCTTGATCTCTTGAGCCATCAGAGTTTCAGCGCGATCTCGCGTCCGGCCAGGATCGAATCTTCCATCGCGTTGTAGATCCACGAGCCGTAGCGACCGCGCGGATAGATTTTGTGCGACTCGAGATATTCGGTGAGGGTCGCGACCGATTTATAATAGTTGTCGTCAAACACCACGTACGCGTACTTCAATTCGCGCAGATCCGCGAACAGAATATCGTCCGGCGAGTCAATGATGCCGCATTCGACCAACGCCGGTGCAACGCGTGCCATCAGATCTTCCATGCTCGGCAGCGGGCCGCGATCGGAGAGCTCGACGTAGAGTGAGCCTTTTCCCTCGGGCGCCATCGACGGCACCGCGTTCGAGTAAATGCCGACGCGATAGAACGGATATTTTTCTTCCGGCACGTAGAGCCAGTGAAAATCGACTTTAGGCGAACGCTTGGTTGCCACGTTCAGATAACGTACGGCCGTACAGCGAAGTTTCCCAGCCGCCTCCAAAATCTCCGCCGGCGCGCCGACGATGCGACGGCAAATCTCCGGCAGCGGAATTGACGCCACGATCGAGGTGTAGGGCACGGTCTTGCCGCCGGCGGTCACCGTCTTCTTGGTGAGATCGATGCTCTCCACCGAAGTACTGAGTCGCACTTCGCCGCCGGTCATTTGGGAAACCAGCGCGCGGGTGAGCGTCTCGATGCCGCCTTTTTTCGGATAGAGAAATGAGATGTTGTAGCCAATCTCCGGCGGCAAATCACCGACCGCACCCTTGATGACGTCTTCCATCTTGGGAATCGGCACGAAGCGCGAACACCACTCGCTGGTGATCTCGCGCGGATGCACGCCCCACAACTTGTGGTTGTAGGGAATCATGAAGTGCTTAGAAATTCCGGCGCCGAACTTCTGCAGACAAAACTCTTCGAAGTTTTTCGGCGGCGACGGCGGATTGGCCTTTTCTTGAACCTGCGCGCGCACGAACTCGATCAAACATTCCGACAAAACCGCCGGCGGAAGTCCGTACAAATTTCCCTGAAACGGATAGCGGGTGAGCACGCCATTTGAAAAGATGCTCGCCTTGCGCGCAACCGTCGTCATTTGATCAGGCAACAGCTCCGCCACCAGCGCCTTGATGCTGGGATCGCGCAGATGCAGCCAATGGCCGGTCTTGTCGAAGTAAAATCCGCGGGTCTCTTCGGTGCGCGCGTGACCGCCCAGGCGATCGTCCTTCTCGATGAGAGTCCACGGCTGTTTGAGGTGGAGGGCAGCCGAAATTCCGGTCAAACCGCCACCCAAAATGACTACCNNAGAGAACGGGGGCGTAGGCCCCTCCTCGGTACAACCTAAATCGCCGAGATCGCGACGGTGATCTTTGGCGCAGAAGTCGCACTTGAGCTGGCACGGAGGACTCCATGCGATCGAGCCTGCTTGCGATTGTTGCATTTTCGGTCACCGGTTTTGCTTGCGGGGCTCAACTCCCCAGCAAATCCTCGACGGCAGTGGACGATCCCACTGGCAACCACCCCGACATGGCCTTCGATCCGACCCAGCTTCCCAACTGCGGCAGTCAGAGCTTCGCAGTCGGCGCCTCCAAGCTGCCGCCCAGCGTGATGCTGGTGATCGATCGCTCGGGATCGATGTCGGAGATGGCCGGCTCGCTATCCAAATGGGATTCGCTCAAATAGGCGGTGCACAC
>PLXG01000306.1 GCA_003153195.1 Myxococcales bacterium | reverse complement strand
CCATCTCCACCTTGTCGAACTGATGTCCGCGCTTGATGCCGCGAGTGTCGCGCCCGGCGGCCATCTTTTCGCGGCGAAAGCAGGCGGAGTAGGCCACGTGCTTGACGGGCAGCTTCTCGGCGTCGAGCACTTCGTCGCGATACATATTGGTAACCGGAACTTCGGCGGTAGGAACGAAGAAAAAATCTTCTTCCGCATCACGATAGAGGGTCTCGGCGAATTTAGGTAGCTGTGCAGTGCCGATCAGACACTCGCTCTTCACCATGAACGGCGGATAGATCTCGGTATAACCCTGCTCGGTGTGCACGTCGATCATCCAGGTGATGAGTGCGCGCTGCAGGCGAGCGCCCGCTCCCTTGAGGAGATAAAAACGCGTTCCAGAAATCTTCACGCCGCGTTCGAAGTCGAGGATGCCGAGCGCTTCTCCCAGCTCCCAGTGCGGCTTGGGCGCGAAGGCGAAGCTGCGCTTCTCACCGGTTTCGCGTAACACTCGGTTCTCGGCATCACTGTGCCCGGCCGGCACCGATGGATCGGGCAAGTTGGGGAGGTGAAGCGACAGTCGGCGCATCTCGTCGTCGAGCCTGTTCAGCTCCTCGTCGAATTTCGCGATCGCCGCTTTATAGTCTTCCATCTCCGCGATCAGCTGTTTTCGCTTCTCCGGATCTTTCTCCTTTCCGACGGCAGCAGAGCCGGCGTTGCGCTTTTGCTTGAGCTCGTCACTTTGGCCGACCAGCTGTCGCCTTTGCGCATCGGTCTCGAGGAGCAGCTTGGCCATGTCGGCGGCCGCATCGTCGAAGAGGCGCTCGCGATAGATGGCCATCACTTGGTCGGGCTGTTCACGAAGGAGCTTCAGGTCGATCATGTGCTGACTTTTGGCAGCTTCTGCCCCTCTGTCAAGCGCTCGCTCGCAGTCCGTTCTCACCGTGCTCGCCTGGCCGCTGGTTTGCACATCAGTCTACTTGTGAAGATTCAAAGCGACTGCGTAGTCTGTATCGACTACACCATCTTTCTTCCCGACGGTCAGGTGGTGGAGACTTCGGTTGGCAGCGAACCGTTGACCTATCTTCAAGGCCGGCGGCAGATCGTTCCTGGCGTCGAGCATGCGCTCATCGGTTATTTCCCCGGCAGTCGGGTGGAGGTCACAGTGCCGCCCGAAGACGGCTACGGACTACGCGATTCGGCGGGCATTTTCGCCATTCCCCGTTCACTGTTCCCGATTCACGAAACGCTCGAGGAAGGCGCAGTCTTTTCTGGGCAAAAGCCCGATGGCCAGTGCATCACCCTGCGCGTGATCGACGCAAACCACAGCCGGGTGGTGGTGGATATCAATCATCCGCTCGCCGGCCAGACTTTGAGAGTCTCGATCGCTGTTCGTTCGGTACGCTGGGCCAGCGACGAAGAGCTGTGTGCCGGATGTCCCAGCGAAAGGCCCACCGCGGTACCGCAATACCTCTGCTGACTTCAGGTTTTGACGGCCCGCTCTTAGTGAGATTTCGGAGCGGTCGGCTGTGCGTATCCCCATCGCTGCATCATTCCCGAGACTTCACTGTTGGCGCTGTTCTCGGCGGCCAGGATCGGCGTCGCGAGTTGACTCTTGTCGCGCCAGATCAGAACCGCGCCATCTGAGCCGACCACCGGTGGTCGCGCCGCGTCGAGCCAAGTCAGCGCCTCGCCGCCGAGATGAATCTTTCTGCCGCCCAAAAGCGGGATCGCAAACGGTCCGGTGAGAATCTCTCCCGCCGTCACCTCGATCCCGTCCCGGCTGATCTCGAGATCGACCGTCGCCGAAGGAGGATCCACTGTGAAGTCGATCCCGGCGGCGCCCGAAAGCCGGAGCGAAACCGTGTGCGGATCGACTGGCTCCACGTCGGCCGATGAGACCGAACGAATCTGCAAATCTCCCACGGAATGAATGAGCCCAGTCAAAAGGTGTGCGCGATGATCGGCCGCCATTCGCAAATGATAAACCGGCAGCGCAGCTTCGCGACGAGTGGGAGTCGCCTCGGCGAATCGCTTTCGCATGTGAACCAGCTCTTTGAGATGGCTCTTCGAGAGATCGTGGTGCTGCAGCGGATCCTTCGCCAGGTCATAGAGCTCTTCGAACGACTCGACCTCCGTCCCATCGGGCAGTCGCAACCTGCCATCGGTGCGCCGCAGATAGAGCCAGCCGCCGGCGCGCAGCGCGCGAACATTTTGTCCTTCGGTGAACGCGTCCCGCTCCTCGCAGCTCGAGTGAAAACAGCTCACCAAGGAACGGGGGCTGGTCTCGACGCCGAGCAGGTCGAGCACCGTCGCCCGCACGTCCGCTAAGCTGACTTGCATGTGCGAAATCGCAGGGGAGATCTTCCCCGGAAGGCTGAACACCAGCGGAACTCGCAGAATCTCGTCGTAGGCCGACCATCCGTGGTGGTGAAGCGTGGGCTGCTTGAGCGCTTCGACCTCGTGGCTGTGCTTCACGTCGAAGATCTCGCCGTGGTCGCCCACTACCACTACTAAGGTTCGATCGCGCAACTCTTGACTCTCGAGCGCATCGAAAACTTGTCCGACATATTCATCGGCGTAGGCGGTCTCGGCCAGGTAGGCGCTGGCCTGGCCATCGGTGGCAAATCCTTCCGGCACGCGAATGTGTTTGAGATAGCGCGGCGGCGGAGTGTAGGGCCAATGGGGCGCGTCATAGTGGAGGTAGAGAAAAAAGCTCTCGTCGTGATGCGCCGCAAAGAACGCGCGCGCCGCGGCGCTGATCGCCGGCGTATCCAGCACCGGATGGCGGACGTCGTTCACCTCGTCAAATCCGAGATCCAGTCCGATCTGCGGATAGCCGAGCAGAAAGAAATTATTTCCCAGCGCAGTGGTGTGGTACCCGCGCTCGGACAAGATTCGCGGCAGGAGCTTGGGTGCCACCGCATAGAAGCGCCGCCGCTCTTGATCGGTGGGAATCATCGTTTCGGCGCTCTGGCCCACTTCGGTCGACAGTCCGCCGCCGAACATCGACAGGAGGGACGGACGGGTCCAGGTCGCCGCGGTGATGGCTTGATCGAACCAAACGCCTTGGTCGGCCAACTGCCGAAGTCGCGGCATGGTGGAAAATGCGTCCGCGCGCAGCGTATCGATGACGATGAAGACCAAGTTGGGCGGAAGCTCCTCATTCGTTTTCTCGATAAGTTCAGGCACTCCCCAAAAGCCCACCGCCCCGGTCTCTCCATGTGTGACGAAGGCGATCTCTTTGGCCTCGAGCGGTGGAGACCTGAGCTCTAGCCACTGACCGCTCGAATTCGCGTCGATCTGTTGCGACAAGATCTGTTTTCCATCGGCCAATACGGCGAACGAGACCGATGCGCCCTGGGGTGGCGTGGCCACATAGGTTCGCAGCGATCCGTGAAAAGAGGACTGAAACCGATAGGTCGTCTCCGCCGGAGCAAGCAGCGCCGACTTCGATTCATAGACCGCGTGCGACCGGTTCCAGACCGGATCGAACCGAACCGAGCTGGCCGGGCGCCGTTCTCGTAGCGGGCGGGGCTGACCGTATGACTTCACGTCGGCATCGGGAAGCGCCAGATTGATCAGTCGATAGGCGCGGTCGCCATCGAGACCGGAGTAGGGCGCCACCATTTTGGCGGGATAGTCGAGCTGCTCCCAGGCGCTTCGCAGCGACGGACCGGTCACCGTCGCGTTCGCTAAACGATCGATGAAGCGGAACGAAAGACCAGTGTTGGACGGCGCATGTTTGGCTTCAAGTAAAGCGCTCTTCTCCGGCGCACCTTCGCTGCTCGGCGCGTGCAGCTCGCCACCGCTGGTCAGACAGCCTGCGCTCGCGAGCGCCAGAAACGCGATCGACACAGATACGGTCGACGATCTCACTTGGGCACCGCAAAGCCGTTGTGGATCACGGTGTGGCCATCGGCGGTCATCCACGCCTCGAGCTTTCGGCGGAGCTCGGTAACCACCGCCGGCTTTTCGCTGGCTAGATCATGAAGCTCTTTCGGATCTCGTTTTCGATCGAACAGTTGATAGTCGACCCCGTGCCGCGTCGGTCGATAGGTGAGCTTGTAGTCCTCGGTGCGAATCGCCCGATGCTTCGCGGTCACGATGGTATCTTGCAGCTCCGGCCGAAGAAAAATGTCACCGTCGTCGGCCAGATCGGTCGCGCCGGTGACCGCTGGATAGGGTAGTCGTTGATCGGGCTCGAATCCCGGTCCGCTCTCGGTGAACCAAAATTCGGTCTCCGCGAATGCATCGAGGTCGAGCGAATTTTTTTCGCCGCGCAAAAGAGGGCTTAAATCCACTCCATCTGCATTCGGCATCTGGACGTGAAGCAGCTTCGACAAGGTCGGCGCCAGATCCACGTCGCGAACCAGTCCCGTTACGTCATGCGGCTGAAATCGATCGACCGGATCGACGAAAATCCACGGGACATGATCGGCCGCACCTCCGAGTAGATGATCGCCGTGTCCCATCCCGCGTCCCGGTTCGTCGTAGAGATTTTCACCGTGATCGGCCAGCAGTACCACGATGGTGTTCTGTTTGAGCCCTTGTTCATCGAGCGACGTAAGCAACCGCGCCACCGCCTGGTCGGTGGCCGCCACCGCTCCGTCATAGAGCGATCGAATCTGCACGATGTCTCGATTACTGGTCGGCGGCGCGGACAACGGTGGCTTTTGATAGCGGAATGCACCTTCATATTTGGGCGAAGAGAAGCGTTTGTAGAAGGGATCGGGCGCCGAATAGGGAAAATGCGCCGCGGAAAAGAAGACGGTGAGAAAGAACGGATCGCCCTTGAGCTCCTTGAGCTGATCGATGGCGCGCTCAGTTAGTAAAGCGGGATCGCTGAACTCGGTGAACGCGCGCACCNNGGCCTTCCTAGCCAACTGGTCGCGTAGGGTAGAACATTCGGATGAACCTGCAGACCTCTCTGACTGATCACGCTTTGAATATCGAAGGTCGGCACATCGATCTTCTGATAACCGACCGGTGTTCGCGAAAAAATCTCGCCGGCGTAGTCGCTCACCACCGCAGTTTTGTATCCTGCGTCTCGCAGCACTGTCGGGAGTGCCGGCCCAATATGATTACGCGCCTCGGCCGACGGAAACATGTGGCGGATCCCGTGATGATAGGGAAAGCGCCCCGTGAGCATGGTGACGAACGAGGGGAAAGTTCGCGCCACCGTGACGTACGCCTCGCGAAAGCGCACTCCCTCGCGCTGGAGCCGGGCGAACGTCGGAAAGCGTTCGGGCGACTCGAACACGCGATCTGCGCGCAGACTGTCCACCGCAATCAGGAGCAGGTTGGGCCGGCCGGTTTGCTTGCTCGGAAAGGAGCGCGTCTTCACGATCCCCAGCCCACAAGCCACCAGCACCAGGACCGTGGCCAGCGCTGCGCCGCCTTGCTTGAGTCCATGGCGACTCGCCCGTCTCATCTTCTGAGCGAGCCGATCGCGCGCGCTGGCCGAGACCACCACCACCACCAGCGCCAGCGCGATCACGACGATGGCGAGCATGACGTCGAGACGCCGCGCCGACAAATGAGTGGTCGCCGCGATCATCACCCGGCGCGTGATTCCGCCGCGATCGTAAAGTGCTTCAGAGTAGAGCTGTGGATACCGCGTCAGGCTGCGAAAAAAACAATATCCGTGGCCAAACGCCGCCGCACAAAATCCCCACATCAGCTTGGAGCCGCGCCGGCCGGTACAGATTTCGATCCAACTCTCGACCCATCCTCCAATCGCACCGAGAATTGTACCCACCACGACATAGGTCGTCAGAATCCGAACCTGGTCGAGCGCGATCAAACCTCGATAGGTTCTGACGACACGTCCTACTGCCTGCTCGTCGTGAAACCCCATAAAGTCGAAGCTCAGCGACGCCAGGTCGAACAGAAACATCACCAGGAAAAACAAGATTCCCCCGGCGACTCCCGATCGAGTGAACGTTCTCTTGCTGCTTGTCACGCCGGGAGTTTCCCACGCATTGAGTCGGCCGCCAACGTCCCTCTCACATTGGCAGGGTGTGCTCTTCGACTCCTTGCGCCGGTCCGGCAGCCATACGCCTAAATCTAGCCATCTGCAGGTCGGGCGCCTGGCCAATGGTCGCGCGCCGCCAGCCGCGCGGCACGAAGTCGGGGATGACCTCTGCCGCCAGCACCAGGGTGGGCAGACAGCGGTCGAGCGCGGCCAGGCTGGGATGCCAGCGCGGAGTGACCGGCCCATGACTCATGACCACCGCCAAGTCGAGGGGAACTCTGGTCAGCGAGTTTCGCGTGGGCGCCTGAAACAGCTCGCGCCCAACGACCACGCCGATTCGAAGCTCATCGATGGTCAAGATTCGTCCAGCGCCGGGAATACCCGTTGATGCTGCCACGTGGGGCCAGGTCAGTTTCGTCCCTGCGTCACAGGAGTAGATGAACGTCTCGATCGGGCCATCGATGGGCGTCCACGAATCGCCCGGGCTCAGATCGATCCCGAACAAGATCGCGGTGTCGGTTCGACGCGAGAGAGAAAGCATCTTCGCCGCAATCCGATCTCGTGACACCTCGCTGTGTACGTGAAAGGTCCCGGCGCCGAGTAGAATCAGCGGCCGCTCCCCGAGTGTACTGATGGCTTCGAGCGTGGTGCTCACCACCTCCACCCGGCGATCTTGACCGCGCGTTTGCGCCAGCCAGTCGCCCGCGCGATCGAATACCAGGGTATAGACGTCCATCATGCGGCCTCCGCCACTTCGACAGCGGGTGCCGGTGCCGGTGTTCCAGCGGCCAGCGCAGAGACCAATCGCGCCCGCAGCGATTCGGCGATCTCCGGATTTTCGAGCAGAAACTGACACGCCTTGTCGCGGCCCTGTCCGATGCGCTCGC
>PLXG01000067.1 GCA_003153195.1 Myxococcales bacterium | reverse complement strand
GCCTCTGAATATTGTAATGACTGGGCAAAGCTCCTGCACAGCGAGAACGAACAGGTGCACGATCCCGCGCCTGAGAAGTTCCTGGTCGCCACCGAAGTTTCTTCTCGCGCTAACTCGGTCACGGAGGACGATCCCTCATGCCTCGTGGGATGGAACCCTGCCGAGGCGAAAGGCGAGCAGCTCAGATTGCTCTGAGGGGACTGGGTGACTCGCGGAATTCCAAATTGTGCTATTTCTGTGTGCAGCGGTTAACGCTACTGCGTCACGAAACCCGTCGGCGAAACCTGATCAATTTCGATCGCCTTTTCTTCGAGCGGCGAGGGGCAAGGGCCTTCGCCGAACGCCGCGGGGCAGCGACCAGTTCATAGCTCTCGCGCAGCCCTCGCTGCGCGTCACTCCGCGCGCCGAGGCTGCTCCAGCAGGCCCGGCGTCAGTGCCTCACATGCCTTCTTGAACCTCGGTTCCTTTCTGTGGAATTGGGCTGAGCTACTACGCGATTGTTCGGCGCGATCGCGACGCGAGCTCGCCAGGTGGCAGGATACGCGGGCCGATGGCTCGAAGACGGAACGTGCAAAGGCCGCGTTTCGCAAATCGGGAAGCAAAAGAGTAAAAGACTGAATCATGTTCATCGCGGAGATCTGGCGTTACCCAGTGAAGTCGATGGGCGGTGAGCAGCTCGACTTCTGCGATCTCTTCGCCGACGGCCTTCCGGGAGACCGCATCCTACACGTCGAAAACGCGCGCGGTCGCGTGCTCACTTCGCGGAGTCATCCGCGTCTTCTGTTGCATCACAGCGCCCTCGCTCCCAATGGTGAGCCTCTCGTCGACGGTCGCCCGTGGCGCAACGACGATGTCGCCGAGGACGTTCGGTCAGCTGCTGGCAAGGATGCGGTGCTGGTCTACGAGACAGGTCTCGAGCGATTCGATGTCTTGCCGCTACTCGTGCTTACTGAAGGTGCGGTTCGCTCGCTTGGTTACGATCGGCGGCGGTTCCGACCGAACATTCTGATCGGCGGCGTGGACGGTCAAGAAGAGCGCGAGTGGGAAGGACGCCGATTGTCGATCGGTGACGCAGTGATTGCCGCTGTCGATCTGCGGCAACGTTGCATCATGACGACTTTCGACCCAGACACCGTGGAACAAGATGTATCAGTGCTTCGAACGATTCAACGCACCCTCGACGGGACGCTCGGACTAAATTGCAATGTCGAGACTGCCGGTCGAATTCGCGTCGGCGACCCGGTGCTTCTCCTGCCGAGTGCCTTGCGTCCTTAGCGAGCGGGTTAGTCGACGTTGACCACGCGAATGATGTTCGAAAAGCGAACTGGCGATCTCAGGATCGCGCTGGAGTTCCAAAGACCCGATGGAAAACGGAATGAAAGATTCCGGACGGCGTCTGTCGGCGCTAGTCGGAAGACCCTGCCTCCGTTCCGCTTTCTAAAAGAGTCTTCAGGCGGATCAAATCTTTCCGATTCGCTCTTCGCATCGCAGCGGCCATAAACGGAGAAAACATCTTCGAGAAGCCGGCCGGCGTACCGGAATTCCGCAACGTCATTCGCGTTCGGCTTTCTCCGACCGATTTCCACGTGTAGGTGGTCTCCATCGGAAACGGGCCTTCGGCAGCTCTCATCACCAGCCGCTCTCCCGGCACCAGTTCGACAACCTCGTATGTGTACGATAGGCGGCGCCCCAAGAAATGTGCAACGAAGGCCATCCGCGAGCCGATTGTGATCGGCGGTGCAGTCTTCCACTCCACCTCTTTGATGTTCACGTACCACTTCGGGGCGTTCGCCGGATCGCCAGCGAAGCGCGCCACCTCATCGCGAGGGCGATCAATCGCGATCTCTGTGACGACGTCGACAGCCATGAGTAGAAACTACCGCGCGGCCGCGCCGCCATCAACTAGATCGGAGCGTTCCGACGAGAGCGGTCTTTTCTTTCCTTCTTGGTCTTTACTTGTCGCGGCGCGAAGGGTCGACGTTTCGGCGACTAATCCGCCAAGGAGAGTGCACCGCTCAATGCTGCCGCCCGCAACGAATCAGCAAGCGTGGCACCTCGAACTGATCGCGCGACTACCATCCGTCCGACGCAGAGGCCAGCGATGGCCAGCGCACGCGAGGACTTGTCAGCCCCTTTCAAGTCGCGTTCGATACATTTGGCCAGTGTCAGCTACTGTCGGTGCATCGCTCGGGATTGTATTACGAGCCGGTGGTGGCCGACGACGCCGATTTAAAAGTGATGCGTGCGATTGACGAGCTGCACATGGCGCAGCCGCAATATGGCAGCCGTAGCCATACGACGATTTTGCGTCGCAGCGGCGTCGACATCAATCGCACGTCCAGTATATCCGTATCTCTTGCGCAATCTCACCGTCGACAAAGCGAATCAAGTATGGGCCACCGACATCACATACATCCCGATGGCGCGTGGATTTTTATACCTGGTCGCGATTATCGACTGGCATTCGCGCAAGGTACTTTCGTCGCGCTTGTCGAACACGATGGATGTGAGCTTTTGTATCGCCGCGCTGAAAGAGGCGCTCGATAAATGGGCACGCCAGAAATTTTCAATACCGACCAGGGCTCGCAATNNACAACGTTTTCGTCGAGCGGCTGTGTCGCTCGCTCAAGTA
The DNA here is from genome assembly GCA_003153195.1 of Myxococcales bacterium. Classification (GTDB taxonomy): domain Bacteria; phylum Myxococcota_A; class Polyangia; order Palsa-1104; family Palsa-1104; genus PALSA-1153. The sequence goes on along the minus strand of PLXG01000067.1, from coordinate 8,008 downwards.
CGATGAAGTCTATAACGCCTTCGCTTCACTCTCAACGCGGGCGGAAACTTCCGCTTCTTCCGTCGTGGCTTTTTTTCTGCCTTCAATGCTGTTTCCCGTCCTCTGCGAACCCAGGCGGCAAGGGTCGCGCCATTCTTAAGTCCTCCCGGTTTCACAAAAACGATCCCAGCCATCGGTCGGCCGGTGAAATCGAACGGCGCGACGTTAGGACGAGCCATCGCATCGGCGTGTCCATCTTTGCCAACCTTGACGATCAAGCGGTCGCCGAGAACCCCACATGCCATTTTTCCGTCGACCATAAAAGCGAGGCCACCGAACATTTTCAGTTCAGAGGCGTCGCCCTTGAGGACGCGCCGCACCCGTTCCGCGAGTTTTTCATCGTATGCCATTTCAATTTTCTCGCTCTCCGTTGGAGAAATGCACGATTGCGATCGAGAAGCCGCTAAATCGAGTCACTTTTACTGAAAATATCCTTGGGAGATTTTCCGTATACAAGCCCGATTCCAGCCCCAACCAATACAAACTGAATCAGGTGAAATGCGAACTGAATGGCAAAGATCCTCCCCCCCGCTTAGGTCGCTCGGTGCGACCTCCTTGTTCTCCACCAAGGCCCCAGAGGCGACGCCGGGAGCGAACGGAAACGACCAAGACAGGAGTCCATTCGTACTGCTCCGCCACAAGCAAAAGCAGAATCTCGAGTCGCTCCACGGAGGGAACGGACTGCTTGATAAACTGCTCCATCTCTATGGAGAGCATCTAATGGCTCGAGCCGCCCGCGTCGGGTGGCGTGGCTCTCTGGCTTTCGCAGATACATGCGGGACACTTGACATCGGGTCGTGCTGCGAGCGCATCGACGGCGCCCTTGAGCGCCACCAGTTTCGCCTCCGCGGAGGTTTGTTTTCCATCGAGAGCACGGAGCTGCTCAGTCAGATCGCGTAATCCCTGTGGAAGGGGTTTGAGATCGAGAATATTCGTCTCTAGCGTCGACAGTCCCTTTTCGAGGACTTGGGTGTGCGCCACCACCGACTTGTTCGACTCCGTGGTTTGCGCGAGAAATTCGTTCACCAGCTTCCCCTGTCGCGAGAGCGCGGAATTGATTTGGCTGACAATCTCTTTGGCTTTCTCCTGCTCCTCGGGCGGGAGTTTCTTTACGAGTGCGCGAATGCTCCCTGCGGTCGACTCGATCGTTTCCAGGTTGTGCCGCTGTTCAGTGAGGATTCCCTCGGCCTCTCCGTTGCGGAGGGCGAGGTGACAAAACTGGAGCAAACCGAGGGCCCGTTCACTCGCGCGCTTGTCCGCATCTAAATAGACGTAGAAGCCCCCGGCAATGCCCATCAGCAGAAGCGTGCTCACCACGATCGAGAAGTACCGAAGCGGGCGATCGCGATAGCGTTCGAGGGCTACGCGTAGTCGCTGAGAAAGGCCGTGACTTTCCTGCCGCCTCGTCGAAAACAGGAGCACGACCTTCTCCAAGTGACTCGCTCCGGCGAGAAGGACAATGAGGACGGTCACCAGCACGAACATCGGCTGCCTGGAAATGATCCGTTCGGAGATCTTCGCCTGTCGTGATTCGACCTCCTGAATGTTTGCGGGCTGGGCGTCGATGAGGCACTTGCCCTGATTGAACTCGACGTGTCCGGGGCCACCGCACGCAGCAATGACAAGCAACAAAGGGATCAGACGGTCGGCCAGCTTCATCTCTATTGCTCAATGCACCGTTGGCAGATGGCCACTCTTGGAGGCAACCAGCGCGAGCTCCTCGGGAGCGAATCGGCAAAGCGGAAGACGCACCACAAACGTCGCTCCGCGGCCAAGCGTGCTTTCGACTTCGATCCGTCCGTCATGCGCCTCGACGATTCGTTTGGAAACGCTCAGCCCGAGACCCACGCCCGGGAAGTTTTCCTTCGACGCGCCCGTGCGACGAAAGGGGTCGAAGATAAGCAGGAGGTCCTCTGCGCTGATTCCAATTCCACGGTCCCTCACCGTCACAACCGCGTCAACACCCACCTTCCCGGCGGCGATCGAAACTGTGCCTCCAGTGGGTGAATATTTGATCGCATTCGACAGAAGATTGCTGAGCACCTCTCCGATTCGAAGCTGGTCGCAACGCACCGGCAGCATCTCTTCGTCGAGCGTGGCGACGATGTGATGGAGAGGACTCGTGGGCGCGTAAAGCTCGACCGCCTCCTTCACGAGCGTGCGCAGGTCACGTGCCTCCGGTTTGAGCTCGAGCTCGCCGGCTTCAATCCGACTGGCATCGAGAAGGTCTCCTACCATTCGCTCGAGTCGCGCGGTTTGGCGCTCGAGCCCAATCATTTTTTGTCTTCGCTTGTCCTCGTCGAGACTGGTGGTGGAAAGCATGCTCAGGTTGAGGCGCATCGCGGTCAGCGGGTTCCTCAGATCATGCGCGACCCCTCCAAGGAAAATGAGCCGCTCGCGCTCGTGGCGCTCGATGGCGCTCGCCATCTCGTTGAAGGAATCGGCGATCTCGCGCAGCTCTTTGGGACCGCCCTCCTCGGCGCGACTCGCCTTTTGACCGACTGAAAATGCTCGTATCGCGTTGTGAATTGAGATGAGCGGCTTCAGTAGAATGCGTCTCAGCCCGACGAATAGAAGACCGTAACTTCCGAGAAAAAGAATCGCGATCGTCCCACCGAGCGCGTTTGCGAATCTATCCCACCTGGCAGCCATCGATCGGGCGATCTCGACCTGGTGGAGATCGAACGCGGCCAACTGTTCGACCGAGTCGAGCGCGGTCTGCAACGCCGGAGACGAGATACCGATGACCTCTGCAAGTGAGTCGGAGCTCGACTCGGCGCTTCTTCGGGTTGCGAGAAAGTTTTCAATCTGTTTCTTGGCGTTTTGCACCATCTGTTGACGTTCCGGCAGGTGCCTCCGTGTGGTCTCTTCTAAGTGGTTGCGGAGTGCTTGTTCAGTCTGCTTGCGCAGATCTCGCGCGCCTGGCTGTTTCATGAGGAGCGCGACGTCGCTGTGCCGACCGTACAGGAGCAGGTCGAGTCGAATGGACTCCACCTCGTGAAGGTCATTCATGGCCCGGTCGACCAGGGTCGTCTCCCTACGCATAAATGTCGTCAGGAGTACGAGCGCGAGCGCGACAAACAGGGCCAACGTGGTCAATACGGCGCTGGTCACGCCAACGACGATTTGTAATCGAGGTATCCGGAATCGACTGAACATTGGTTACCCTCATCACATTTGAACTGATCCCCCCATCTCCAGAAACAAACTGCCTCCTATTCCTCTTCCAGCCGTTTCGAGAGCGTCTGTCGCGTAATCCCCAGGTACTCGGCAGCGCGCACCTTGTTTCCACATGTCAAATCGAGCACGGCACGCATGTAACGCAACTCGATCTCCGCGAGCGGACGAATCCCGACAACACCTTCCGATAAGGTGTCTGGCAATGGATCGATTGCCCCTGCCACCAGCTCGCTCGGAAGGTGCGTGGGCAAGAGCCTCGTACCGTCGTTCATGAGCACAGCGCGATTCAAGACCGCTTTGAGCTCCCGTACATTTCCGAGCCAACGCCACGCAGACAAGATCTTCCCGGCCTCGGTGGAAACCGATCGAAAGGATTTTTGATACTTCTGTGCGTACTCGACCATGAAGTGCTCGGCGAGCGGAACGATGTCGGCAGCCCGCTCTCTCAGCGGTGGAATTCGCAGGGAAAGGGCACTCAATCGATAGAGCAGGTCGGAGCGAAACCGACCTTCTTTGGCCAGCTGAGAGAGGTCTCGATTGGTGGCGGCGATAATGCGTACATCGACGGTTCGGGTCGCTGTGGCGCCGACGCGCCGAAAGGTGAATGAATCGAGGAAGGTGAGCAGTTTGGCTTGTGCGGACGCACTCAGATCGCCGACTTCATCCAAAAACAGAGTGCCCTGATCTGCGACTTCCACCAGACCGAGCTTGCGTTCACGCGCGTCCGAAAACGCGCCACGTTCGTGTCCGAACAGCTCACTCTCGACGAGGTTTTCGGGAATTGCGGCCGCGTTGAGCTCGACGAAAGGTGCCGCCGCTCGATTCGATCCGAAATGAATCGCGCGAGCCGCCAAGGCCTTTCCGCTGCCCGTCTCACCGGTCACCAACACCACCGGCACCGGTTGGGAGGCGATGATCTTCAGCTCTTGGGCGACCGCAAGCATGGTGGGAGACCGACCTACCAGTATCGCGTCCTCGACTTTGGACCGATCCCGATTCGTCTGATAGGCGACGCGCTTTTCGAGCGAGCCCGCCCGAAGCGCGTTGTCGGCGGTCGCGAGTAGCTCATCGAGCTCGAAAGGCTTTTTTACGAAATCATAGGCACCCAGCTTCATCGCCTCGACCGCGGTGTCGACGCTTCCGTGCGCGGTGATGACCACGACTTTGGTTTCCGGCGCGTCGGCGTGAAGCTTGCGCAGGATATCGAGTCCGCTGCCGTCGCCGAGCTTCAGATCGACAACGCAAAGGTCGAACCTCTTTCGCTCGAGGATCGACAGTGCGCCGACCACCGATTCCGCGGACTCCGCCGCGTGCCCCGTGGAAGCGAGCGCTTTTTGTAAGGAGTTACGAATGAGTGGTTCGTCGTCGACAACGAGCACCTGCGCCTTCACGTGAAGCTCCTTGGCAGCGATACCGAAAATGTGGTGCCCACCGCGGGTGCATTTGTCCGCGCTTCGATTCTTCCGCCGTGGGCCAACACGATGTTTTGTGCGATGGCGAGGCCGAGACCGTGACCCGTGTTTTTTGTGGTCGCAAAAGGCGCAAACAATTTTGGCGCGATCTCCTGCGCGATGCCGGTGCCTTCGTCAGAAACTTCGATCACCCGCCAACCATCCTGTTCCTCAGCGGAAAAGTGCACGGTTCCACCTTGAGGCATCGCTTGGCAGGCGTTCAACGCAAGATTCACCAGCACTTGGGTCAGGAGCTCGGGATCGGCGCTGACCTTGCGGAGTCCGTTCAGCCGACAATCGAATCGAACCGTGCTCGCGCTTTCATCCGCGCGAGTCGCTTGCACCACTCGGTTCCAGATCTCCTCCAGGTCACACGGTTGCAGATGCGGTTGATAAGGGCGGGCAAAACTCGTCAATCGACGGGCGATGGTTTCAACACGACGAATCTCTCCGTCCACAGCCTGAACGGTGTCCCTGATCTCCGGGGAGTGGTTGGTTCGCGCCAAAAGTTGGAGCGCTGCTTTCATCCCGGTGAGTGGATTTAGCACCTCATGGGCGACGGCGGTGGCCATCTCACCGAGCGCCGACATCTTCTCTGCCTGCGATAGGCGAACTCGATGCTCCGCCAGCTCCGCCGAGGAGTTTTCGATCTGCCGCGCCAACCGAGTCACATGCTGAGAAAGTGCATCCAGCTCATCATCGGTAGAGACTTCAATTCGCGCCCCACCCGCAGCCGATTCCGCCCGCAAAACCAGTTCGTACAGCGGACGCGAAACGCGGCGCGCGAGCAGAAATCCCGCCAAGGCTGCACCGACGATTGCGAGCATCATCACAGTGCCGAGACCATAGAGCGACGTCCGCCACGCTCGATCGGCCTGATCGAGTTGCGTCGTAATCTCCCGTCTGCGGATCTGCATCAGATGATCGGCGAGGTCACGAAGTTTCCCCATTCGCTCGGTGTAGGCCACCAGGGTCCGAGTCGCTGCGTCTTTGGCGCCCGATTGATACTCCCCAATTGCGCGCGTTCGTTCCGCGTCGTATCGACCGTATTCTGCAATCAGTGCCGAGGTCGCCTCCGATGCATCTTTGGTAACTGCGTCTTGGGTGATCTCTGCGATCCATCGTTCGACAGCCGGCTGCACCTGCCTGAGCTCGTCGAGCCATCTCTGATCGCCGGTCAGAAAATATTCGGCGGCAAACCCCTTTTGATAGAGAATTCCTTGAATCTCGGTGGCGTCATGAAGCGCGGCTAAGTCCGCGCGTGCCGCATCCGTCGCCGCGCGATGACTGGCGGCGATGGCCCTGAGTGCGACGAACGTAATACCGGCCAAGATAGCGATGGTGATCGCCGTAAACGCGATGAACAGTCCCTGAATGCGCCCCCGCCGCAGACCCATTCCGTGAAATATGGGCCTAATGAGCGGCATCGGTCAAACGATGGGAGCAATACCTATGCCGCGGAAAGTACGCGGATCATCGTCATTCGCGCGCATGGAGTGTTAACAAACTCATCCGGGCGATCCCTCTCTGTTGCATTTTCTAACGTCAACATGGTGAGACTGGACGCTCAGCCGACCGAGGTGTAGAGGAAGTCGCAATGAGTTCTCGTTTCGATGGTGATCTGCTCCGAGTATCGGCTCGCAGATTCTGGGGATTCTTCCGATCTGGAGAGGGGCCGCTCGATCTACAGATTCTCGGACGAACCCTGCTTCACGTCACGGTGATCGGCGTCGCCGCAGGACTCATCGGCGCCGGATTCTTCGCGGCGCTCGAATACATCCAGAGATTCCTGCTCGAAGGTCTGGCTGGGTACCACGCGCTCCGAGCCAGCGGAGAAACCTTCACGGGGGCAGAGCAATCAACGATTTTTCGCCCATGGCTTCTGCTTTTCTTCCCCGCGGGTGGCGCGCTCTTGGCCGGATTGGTCATGCGACTTGCTCCGGAGACGAGTGGCGGTGGCGGCGATGCGATGATTCACGCGTTTCATCACGAAGGCGGCGTCATTCACCGTCGAGTCATTTGGGTGAAGGCGCTCGCATCGATCTTCACGCTCGGCTCGGGGGGATCGGGTGGCCGCGAAGGGCCCACGATGCAAATCGGCGCGGCGCTCGGTTCCCTGGTCGGTCGGGTTCTCCGGGTGACCGCTCAAGAGCGGCGGGTGTTGATGGTCGCCGGCGTCGCGGCCGGAATGGCAGCGGTATTTCGAACGCCGCTTGGAGCTGCCCTCCTCGCAGTAGAGGTTCTCTACCGCGACGACTTCGAATCGGACGCACTCATCCCGGCAATTTTAGCCAGCGTGATGGCCTACGCCATTGTGATCTCGATCTATGGCGAGTCCACGCTGTTTGCGCGCACGCCGCACTATCCCTTTCACGCCGCTCAACTCCCTCTTTATGCGGTCTTGGCGGTTCTCATCGCACTGCTCGCCGCGACGTTCGTATCGGTTTTGCGACGGGTGCAAAAACTCTCCAGTCGCTTGCCGGTTCCGGTTTGGGTGCGACCCGCAATCGGTGGACTGGCACTCGGGATCATGGCCGTGCCGGTGATCTTGTTCGTCGGCAGCCGGATTGGCGCCCCTGGCCAAGGCCTCGGCCTGCTCGGCGGCGGCTACGGAGCTGCGCAGATGGCGATCACCGGATCGGTGTGGTTACCGTCGGGATGGCCGGCGGTCGAGCTTCTACTTTTACTTTGCGGCGCCAAGTTGGTCGCCTCTGCGCTGACGATCGGTTCCGGGGGATCGGCCGGTGATTTCGCGCCGTCGCTCGTCCTCGGAGGAATCTTTGGTGGCGCATTTGGACGGGCGGCCCAGCTGCTCCTTCACGATCCGAGCATCGATCCAGGCGCATTTGCACTCGTCGGAATGGGCACGTTTTATGGCGGAATCGCACACGTACCCATCAGCTCGCTCATCATGGTGAGCGAGCTCGCGGGAAGCTACGATCTCCTCGTTCCACTCATGCTCGCCGAGGGCATCGCGTTCGTCGTTCTCAGAAATCGCACGCTCTATCATGCTCAAGTCCTCACTCGACAGGATTCACCTGTGCACCGACGCGCGCTCCTGCCTGAACTTCTGCGCAAAATCTCGGTGAGGGAGGTCATGAGCTCGCGACCGTACATTGCATTTCAGCAGCACACACCCACCGGAACAATCCTGACGCAGATCGCTGATGAGAGTTGGCAGGATTCTTATCCCGTCACCGACGAATCTAGCCGCCTCAAGGGACTCATCCCCTACGAATCGTTGCGTCAAATCCTATCGACCGGTGCAACCCCATTCACGATTGCAGCCGATCTGATGCATCCAAGTGTTTCCGTTTCCCCAGATGACGATTTACGGA
>PLXG01000060.1:6500-6943 GCA_003153195.1 Myxococcales bacterium | reverse complement strand
AGCGATCGCGGACACCCGGAGCGAGCGCTCGATCTTTTTGGCAAAGCCACTCCTGTGCTACGCAGCTCGTCGGATGTTTTGCTCGGGGCGGCACGCGCCCAGGCGGATCGCGGTCAGACCAAGGAGGCGCTCAAGTCGGCTCAAGCAGCGCTCGCTCGTCTTCGCTCGAGCCATGCACCGCATCGCGCCATCGCCGATGCGAGCCTCATGATCGGACAGATCTACCTGGATCATGGAGCCTTTCGTCCGGCGCTCTTGGCGGTCAAAGAAGCGACTGCAGCGGATCCGACTCATCCGCGTGCGTTTTTACTTTTGGCTCAAGTGTTCACCAAGCTCAATCGCCCGAATGATGCACACGCTGCGCAGGAGCAAGCCGCCAAAAATGCGCTGACTCCGCCGCAAAATAGCGTACGCGTCCCTTAAGAGCGGGCCGTCAAAACCTG
>PLXG01000060.1:0-6491 GCA_003153195.1 Myxococcales bacterium | reverse complement strand
CAGGTTTTGACGGCCCGCTCTGAGCCTGCCCTAAGCAGACCAGTTTCGCGCTTCGAACGATTCGTCCGGAACGCTGACGGTGAGCGGAACGTCGACCGGATAGCGCGCGATCACCACGTCATCCTTGATCAGTCGAAACGAAAGGTGGAGCGGCTCGCCGGGTTGTGCGTCCAGCGCCGAAAATGGAATGGAAAGCTTGAGCGATCGCTCGAATGAGACCGAGGTTCCGGTGGCGATCTCTCGAGGAGTGGCGTCGTCGGCCGTCGTGCAAAGCGTCCAGTGATTCTTGTCGGCGAGCAGCCGCAGCGGAATGCGAGGGGTGGTGATCTCGAGATCGAGCGTGGCGTCGTTCGCTTCTGCCGCGCGATCGGACGACAGATCGAGACGCAGAAACAGTGTCTCGGGATCGAATCCAAAATGGATGACTTCGACGAGCGGGGTGTCGGCCATCGCTGCGCCGCGCGGAACCAGATAGCGGCCGGCCCCGTGCCATTCGTAAAAACCGCTGCGCTCATGATCGATGCGCGGGCGAATGAAGGCGTACGGCTGCGAAAGTCCCGTCGTCGCCGCCGGTTTTTGCCGGCCCTCGAGCGCGGTCGACACCGCCGGGCCGAGCTCTTGCGGAATCGGCTCACCGAGCTCGGCGTAAGCGCCTTCGAGGTGCGCGCGAAAGAGGCGATCGAAGAGCGCATCTTCCGCCGAATGAAAGGGCTCGCCGAACCACCAGAACCAGTCGGAGCCCTCGGCGGCGAGCAGGTGATCGTAGGCCCGCGCCAGTCGGTCGGGCGCAACGCCCTTTCCCCGCGCGCGCTCGAGTCGCTGACGTGCGTGACCGAGGAGGCTCCAGGCGCGATTCTTGACCGGATCGCCGATCCAGATGTGAAAGTCGGAGTCGATCCAGGAGCCGGAATGAGCTTGGGGGAGCTCGACGCGGGATGCGCTGGCATCGAGGTGCTCGCGGATCGAAGCGCTCTTTAATTCCGGATGATCGCGCAGCGCTTCGAAGAGCGTGCGCAGAAACGGCTCTCCCGAGCCCGCATAACTTTCCCACGGATTTTCGCCGTCGAGAAAGACGCCGATGAAGGGCGCTTCGTCCGCTGGCGCAGTGGACATTTTTGCATTGTCGCGTGCGCGTCCGAGCAGATCGCGCACACCACTTTCGTGATCGCCGTGAGAGTATGCGAAGCCGATTCGGTCGGAGAGCTCGCGGTCGCGAAAGACCAGATCGACGTCTTGATGCCGATAGGCGCGGAAGAGATCGCCGCGAGTGGCCGACTTTTTACTGAGCTCCAGCGACCGCCACAAGTTTCCTTCGTCGGTGGCAATCCATCCCACCTTTTCGGCGCCGTAGACCGCCAGCGCTTCGGGCGAGATCGATCCCTCTGGCGGCCACATGCCGCGCGGCCGCCTTCCGAAGGTTCGCTGGTGGGCGTCGCTGGCGCGCCGAACCTGTTCCACCGCGTCCTGCCGAAAAGAAAACGGCTCGGGGAGCGGAAGACTGGGCTGCGCGCGCCGCGCCGTAGCCGTCGATATGAGCAGCGGTAAAATCGGGTGATAGAGGGGCGAGGTGGAGAGCTCGATTTGCCCGCGCTCTTCGAGCTGGCGATAAAGTGGCAGCACTCTGGCGCAGGCCAGGCGCTGCTTCTCCGCCACCAGCTCGAGATCGGGCAGAGCGAAATCGCGCCCCTGTTTTTCCAGCGCTTCCAGCTCGGCGTCCCCACGTCGCGCCGCAAATCCGATCCAGGAGAGATAAAAGAGCACTGTCAGATCGCGCAGCTCACCATTGGAAAATGACTTGGCGCGGTCGGGAAGATCGGCGCGAAGCAATTGGCGTCCGCGCTTCTCCAAAAGCTCGCGATAGCGAGGGCGCGTCTCCACCGCGCGCCCCCAGTGCACCGAAAAGTGTCGTTCCAGAAGTGTGGCGCGTTCGTCGAGGGAGAGCGAATCGATCGGACGTCGGGCGAGCTCGAGCCAGGCATCTGGCGCACCTTTGGCGGCAGCTTCCAGCTGCGACACCAGCGACGGGACAAAGTTGACGGTGAGGTGAACGTGCGGGTACTCGTCGAGCAGCTCGCCGACATCCAGATAGGCACGCGCGCCATGCAGCCGCACCCAGGGCAGAAGTGCCATTCCGCTTTGCGGGTCAACGTAACTCGGTTGGTGCATGTGGAGCAAAAACGAGAGGTGCGCCTTCACTAGCAGGCCGTCAAAAAAGGCGAAAGTTGGCAAGTTGAGTTGTGAAAACTGCGGCCTGCTAGATGATCAAAGGGAGGCATGCTGCCTCCCCTCCCGCGGCTAAGCCGCGCGAGCCTCCCCACCTGCTCCGGCGCGATTCGCGCGCCGACGGCGCCTTGGGCGCCTTGTTTTCCACCGATGCGTCGCCGCACAGTCGCGGGCGCAGCCCTTCGTCGATCGGCTAAACAAGGAGCTTCAAGTTGATTCTTCATTTTGGTCCCAACCGTCTGTCCTGGTTTAAAATCGGTATCCCTTGGGCACCACCACAATTCCATCGGCGACGGTGAAACGCCGCGCGTCGAGCTCGGGGTCGTAGCCGATCTCGGTGCCGCCGGGAATGCGCACACCCTTGTCGATGATGGCGCGTCGAATGCGAGCGTGACGTCCGACATCGACGTCATCCATCAGCACCGACTCCTCGACGTGCGCGAAGCTGTTGATGCGCACCAGCGGCGAAAGCACGCATCGATCGATACGCCCTCCCGAGATGATGCAGCCCTCCGACACCAGCGAGTCGGTGGCGATGCCCATGCGCGCATGGCCCTGTCCAGTTCCTGGATCCGCGAACACGAATTTCGCCGGCGGCAACGGCCGGGTCCAGGTTCGAATCGGCCAACGCGAGTTGTAGAGATCGAAGGGCGGCACCACCTGCACTTGATCCATGTTGGCTTGCCAATAGGAGGCGATGGTTCCCACGTCGCGCCAGTAGCCCCGCTCGTTCGGATGCGAGCCCTGAATCTCGTTGGTGGAAAAATCGTAGGCGTAGACCTTAGCGCCGCGACCCACCATATCCGGCAAAATGTTGCGGCCGAAGTCGTGCGCTGAATCGCCGGAGGCGTCGCGGGTGAGCTCGTCGACCAGCACTCCGGTTTCAAAAATATAATTTCCCATTGATGCCAGTGCGAAGCCCGGCCGGCCGGGAATTTCTTTAGGGATGCTCGGCTTTTCTTCGAACGCGATCACTCGGCCTTTGGCATCGACCTCGAGCACGCCAAACGCTTTGGCTTCGTGCACGGGCACCGGAATGACTGCGACGGTGGCATGGGCGTCTCGAGACAGGTGCACATCGAACATCTGACGCACATCCATCTTGTAGATGTGGTCGCCGCCGAACACGCAGACGTGATCGGGCTNNCGCTCTTGTATTGCGTGAGCACCTTGATCTTGAGCACGCCCGAGTTCACTAAGTTCGACAGCACGAAATCGATAAGTCGATATCGTCCGGCGATGGGAACCGCGGGTTTGGCACGATCGGCGGTGAGCGGCTGAAGTCGCGTGCCTTCGCCGCCGGCCAAGACCAGGCCGAGGATGTTATGTGCGAGGGCGTTTCCGGCGATCATCGGAAATGAATGTAGAGCGCGGCGACTGCGGCGATGAGCGTCAGGACCGCGCCGGTGATGTAGAGTGGCGCGTTGCTCTTCACTTTGGGTCTCGCCACTCGACCGGTGGGAATGGGCGTGTGCGGACGGTTCTTGCTGCGCAGTTTCTCTTCGGCTTCGACGAATTGCTTCGACCCGGTGCCTTCGAGAAGATCCTCCAGGCCAGTCAGGCCAGTTAGGCCGGTGATGTCTCCGTCGCGTTTGGGCTTGGCCCCAGCGCCGCGATTTCCAGAAGGATTTTTTCCCTGCAGCTCGACATTTCTGGCACTTCGCGAGGCTATATCTTCAGACCAGGCGCGCGGATCGATGAACGAGCCCGGGTCGAGCGGCGCGTTGCCGTACGGCTCCGATGGAGAGGGCGAGAGCGCGGCCGGATCGTCGAGGTTGTCGAGAGAAGTGAACTTGAGGATCTCCTCATTGATGAGCTCGTCGATCAGATTTACCGGCTGCTGAATGCGCGGCTGCGTCCGCCGTTTCTCCGATAGACATTGCTCGACCAGGTGCTCGATGTCGCGACTGGTGACTTTCAGCCGCTCGCCGAACAGATAGTGCGCGATCGCGTCCTGCAGATCGCCGGCGGTCTGATAGCGATCCGCCGGATCGCGGGTGAGCGCCTTCATGACGATCTGCTCGAGCTGCGGCTTGACCTGCGGATTTTGCGCCGAGACCGATGGAATCTTCGCCTGTCTGACCAGCTCCACCGTTTGATAGTCGCTCTCGCCCAAGAAGAGCCGCTTCCCGGTGATGAGCTCATAGAGCAAGATTCCGGTGGCAAAAATGTCGGTGCGCGCGTCGACCACTAGGCCTGAAGCCGCCTCTGGCGAGAGATAGCTGAACTTTCCTTTCACCACGCCCGGGTCGGTGTCTTCCAGCTGGCTCGTCGCTTTGGCCAAACCGAAGTCCACCAGCTTCACCTCGCCGCGCTTAGAGATCAAAATGTTCGGCGGCGAAATATCGCGATGGACGACGTTGAGCTCGCGCCCATTTTCCGGATCGCTCGCTTGATGAGCGTACGAGAGACCTTTGCACACCTCCATGATGATGTAGAGGACGTGCTGCAGCGGAATGCGAAGGCCCTGACGTACGCTCGAATCGATGATCGTCTTTAGGTTCGCACCATCGACATACTCCATGACGATGAAGTAGGCGGTGTCTGCCATTCCGATGTCGAAGACGCCGACGATGTTGGCGTGCTGCAGATGCATCGACACGCGCGCTTCATCGAGAAACATCGAAACGAATTTTTTGTTTTTGGTGAGGTTCGGCAGAATGCGTTTGATGGCGACGGCTTTCTTGATGCCGCCCACCGCGCTCTGCGCCATGCCGCGATACACCTCGGCCATACCGCCCGCGTCGATTTTCTCGGTAATTCGATATCTTGGCGTGTCGGCCATTTATGGTGTGTTACCCGTCATCTTAACATGCGGGGGCGGGCGCGCCAATCCACACTGTTTTTCGTCCGCAGGAGCGAAAGGAAGGGGAGAGGCTACTCTTCGGCGCTCGAAATCTCGTCGCCGCTCAGGTCTTCGCGCACCGCGCCCGGACTTTGACTGGAGCCCTGCGACAGCTCCTCTTTTTCGCGCTCCTCTTTGCAATCGATACAAAGAGTCGTCACCGGACGGGCGAGCAAGCGCTTGAAGCTGATCGCTTCTGCGCAGCTTTCGCACTCGTCGATGGTGCCGGCGTCGAGGCGCTCGAGCGCGCCGACGATCTTGCCGAGAAGAAACTTCTCACGGTCGCGCAAGCGCAGCTCGGTGGAAAAGATCTCCTCTTCCATCGATTCGTCGATCGAATCGCGGCCGATGTTCCGCTCACGGTTCATGCTGAACGCGAGACCGTCATGTGCGGCTTGCAGGAGGCGCCCCTTTTCGGCTTCGAGCGCTTCCCGAAGCTTTCCCTTTTCAGTGTCCTTGAGCATCCCGCCTCGCTTTCAATTTGGCTCTATCATCTTATAGACGTAGAAGCGTCGGCGTCAATCGACGAACGAGCCGCGCACAATATAAGACGCAATCGAGCGCGCGCCAGCGCGTTGATCTAGCGGCTGGCTGTGATAGTTCGTCTTCAGTAGCAGCGCGTATTCAGTGGCGTTCAGCGCGAGCGCGCCCGGAGCGAGGCGAGGAGCGTACGCGTTTGTACGTGACGAGCTGAGTGAGGCCTCGCCACGGGCTCGGCACTTCCTGCGGGTTCACTCGCTGCGCTCGTCGCTTCGCGCCCTTCGGTCGGACGTAAGCCGCGATCAACGCCACTGAATAGCGCGTTCCTAGGAGGCTTTTTGGGTGTCGCGGATGAGCTCTGGCCGCTCTTTGTTCTTCACGACGTCGCGGGTGACCACGCACTCTTGCACGCCCGTCATCGACGGAATCTCGTACATCACGTCGAGCATGGTCTCTTCCACGATGGCGCGAAGACCGCGGGCGCCCGACTTGCGGCGATAGGCCTCTTCGGCGATGGCGCGCAGCGCATCTTCGGTGAAGCGCAGCTTGACGCCTTCGAGATCGAACAGTCGCTGATACTGCTTGGCCAGCGCGTTCTTCGGCTCTTTCAGGATGCGGATGAAATCCTCCACCGTGAGCGATTTCAGCTCCACGCGGATCGNNCTTGGCCAGCGCGTTCTTCGGCTCCCACAAAACGCGGGTGAGCGTGTCCACGTCGAGCCCGTCGCACGAGACGATGATTGGCAAGCGTCCCATGAACTCTGGGATCATGCCGAACTTCACCAAGTCCTCAGTGCGGGCGAGTGCGCGCAGCTGATCTTTGTCGTCGTGTTTCTCGGCGAGCTTGGCGCCGAAGCCGAGACCCTGCTGACCGATGCGACGACGAACGATGTCTTCGAGGCCATTGAACGAGCCCGAGCAGATGAACAGGATGTTGGTGGTG
>PLXG01000312.1:299-5927 GCA_003153195.1 Myxococcales bacterium | reverse complement strand
TGCCGCCCAAGGGTGGACGCAAGCATCCGCAGCAGGAATTTTTACAGGTCGATACCACCAATATTCTCTTCATCTGCGGCGGTGCGTTCACCGGGCTCGAGGACATCATCGAGAACCGTGTCGGACAAAAGCAGATGGGCTTCGGCGCCAAGATTCAGTCGAAGGATGAGAAAAAGATCTGGGAGTACCTGAAGGACGTTCAGCCAGAAGACCTGCTCAAGTACGGCATGATTCCGGAATTTGTCGGACGTTTGCCGGTGATCGCGCCGCTGCATGAGCTGTCGGAAGAGGCGCTGGTCGACATTTTGGTGAAGCCGAAGAACGCGCTGATGAAGCAGTATCAGCGTCTGTTCGAGATGGACGGCGTGAAGCTGAAGTTCACCAAGCAGGCGCTGCACGCGGTGGCCAAGGCGGCGCTCAAGCACAAATCGGGCGCGCGTGGTTTGCGCGCGATTCTAGAGAACGCGATGCTAGACATCATGTACGACCTGCCGTCGTCTACGTCGGTGAAGGAAGTCGTGATTAATGAGGAAGTGATTGAGAATCAACAGCAGCCGCTTCTGATGTATCAAAAAGAAGCAGCAGAAGCCGGCCGCAAGTAGGCCCGGCCGACGATCCGCCGCGCTAGCTGCGTTGCTCACGACCTCGGCCTCGTCATGGGCATAGAGCCCACTCCTCAGCCTCGCCCGTTCGCGCCTTGCTAGCACGACGGCTTGTCGGCCTCGCTGTTTAGTAGGGGTGGCCGACGATCCGCCGCGCTAGCTGCGTTGCTCACGACCTCGGCTCAGGTCATGGGCGAAGAGCCCACTCCCTTCGCCTCGCCCGCTTGCGCCTTGCGCTGGCGACGGCTTGTCGGCCGTGCCGCTGAGCTGATACTCAATATTGATGGCGATGAGATTTTCGCATCGAGATGCTCGCTCGTCGGACCTTCCTCGGATGGTGGAGATTTATAATTTTGCAGTGGCTACTCGGGCGATCACTTGCGATATCGATCCGATCGAGGTTTCGGCGCGCGCGGAGTGGTTCGCAAAGCATTCGAAGAGTCGTCGCCCGATTTGGGTGGCGGAAGATCGCGACGCGCCCAAGCGTGGCGTCGTCGGATATCTCGGTTTCAATTACTTCATGAACGAGCGGCCGGGATATTTCATCACTGCCGATCTCGCCATCTATCTTCATCCCGACTATCAGTCGAAAGGTCTCGGCAGCTATCTATTGAATGAAACCGTTCGGCACGCGCCGTCGCTAGGCGTCGAAGTGTTGGCGGCGACTCTGTTCCGCTCCAACCTTGCGAGTCGACGACTCTTCGAGCGTCATGGATTCGAGCTTTGGGGAACGCTGCCGCGCGTCGCCCGAATCGGAAGCGTCGAGCACGATGTGCTCCTGATGGGTCGGCGGCTGGGATGAACGATGAGGTTATCGGCAGAGGGTTAGCTGTTGTTGTTCTTCGTCGGTGGGGGATTCGCCGGGCTGGCTGGTGTAGTTGGAGAATGAGTAGAAGCTGAGATAGCGGTCGCTCATGATCGCTTCGCCGGGATAGAGCTGGGTCCAGAGCTCGCGGAACACTTTGGGAGCGCTCGGCGTCGAGACGTCGATGAAGACTGCGCCGTGCGAAGTGGATTCGCGGATGACCAACCAGGATCCAAGGAGCTGCATCGGTTCGTCGTTGAGCTCGAACGCTCCGAACGTCGGATGAACTTGGAGCTCGGTTTGAACCACTGGACTCGACGGTTTGGAAAAATCGATGACATCGAGGCAGCTGTTCTTGGGATCGGCGGTGGCGGGGCAGGCTCGCAAGATGTATGCAGTCGTTCCGGCGACGCGAAGCGAAAAATTGCTCGACGGCGACGCGTCACCTGGAAGCGGAATGCTGGCAGACAACTTGGGCGCGCTCGGATTATTCAGATCGACCACATAGAATTGATCTTCGGTGGCGAACACTAAATATCCGTCGTAAACGCCGATTTGATCGGCGCCGCGGCCGCCGTCGAACTGTCCGAGATCGACGGTTGCCAAAAGTTTCGGCGAAGCTGACGTGCTGATATCGACCACGCACGCGCTCCAATCGCAGCTCGCGTACACTTTGCCGTGCTCGACCACGGGCAGGCCGATCGTCTCTTCATTTCCGTCGACGCCGAGACCGAGCGCGAGGCTGCCGATCAGCACCGGACGCCACGGGCACTCGATGTCATACAATCGCAGCTCCTGGCTGTTCCCGTCGGCGACCGAGACGACGGCCGTGCTGCCGGTGAGCGAAATACTTTCAGCGTTGATCGGAATTCGACTGAGGATCACCGGCTTGGTTGGATCGCTTCGATCTTCGATGACAAAATTATTTCGATTGGCGCGATAGGCGATCGATCCCTTCATCACGAAAGCAGCCAGCCACCCGTCGGTGGATGCCGAGCTGAGCGACAGGTCATTGGTTTGCGAGAGATCGAATGTCGTCACGCCGTCTTGCGCGGCGAACAGCGTGGTTCCGTCGAACGCGACCGCGCTCGCGCCGCCCTCGAGCGCGACCACTTTGTTCCATTTGGGATTGGTGAAGTCGCTCAGATCTACTTCGCCGACGGACGTGGTGTTGCCGAAATAGAGGCGATCGCCCTGCACATTGAAGATGTTGGTGCCGATTCCGGCGAGCTGTCCCGCCAACTTGAGTTGATCAGGCGGGCTAAAGGTCCAATCTTCGAGTGTTCCACCCGATTCGAAGTTGGTGAAGTTTCGCGCGATGAGTCTGGCGCCGTCGAAATAGAGCGCGTCGTATTCGGTACTGTTCGCTTGCGCGGCGAGCACCGGCAGTTTGGGATTGGCGATGTTCCACACCTGAATGTTGCCGGCGAGGACGGCGGCAAAGTTGCCCGCGCAGCGAACATGCGAGGCGTTGGCGTTGAGGGTGCCGACTCGCACGGGCGGTGAGACCGATAGATCGACGAGATCGACTCCTTTGGTGAGCGATGAAACGCAGGCGATCGTTCCATCGCCATCGACATCGATAGAAAGGTCGCTGGTGATGTCTTCCGTCGGTCCGAGATAGCCGCCGATTCTCGTCGGAGCGAGCGAGCTCGAGGTGTCGTAAATCTCGAATCCAGTGTTGTTCAAGAAGTAGAGACGGTTTCCTACCCAGTTGAGCGAGCGTGGTTCGTTCCAATTGGTGGACAGCTGATTGACGGTGCTCTTTTTGATCGCGGCCGGCGTGCTGGCGTCGAACGTGGTCAATCCATTGGTAGGCTCGGTGTAAACGCCGTTGCGCTGTTCCCATTCGGTGATGGCAGTTCCGTTTTGCGCGGCGATCCCGCGATAGAAAGCGGACTCATCATTTCCCGCCACGCCGATCTTTGGATCTGAAATCGTCGAGCAAGTAGTGCAGCTGCCGCTCTCGCAGCCGAGGCTACAGCTTTGCGTGATCAGCTTGCGGCACCCATCGGTGTCGTAGACGCAGGTGCTGAGCTCATTGCCCGCGCAGGTGGCGCCCCATTCGGGACATTCGTGTTTGCACACGACGCAAGTGCCGCCCTGCCCGCAGACGAATCCGCTTTTGCACGGCGTCGCGCAGTCCGCCTTGCCGCCTCCTGCCGATGCGGACGTGTCTGCTGGCGGCGCGGTTTGTCCGGCGCAGCCGAGAAGAAACAGAAGGGTTCCGCTGATCGCCCAATTGCACGCCACCGTTCCTCGGACCCAAGCACTTCGCATGGCGTCGTCCTCCATACTCAGGGGAGACTTCTCACTGAAAGCGTCGCAAAAAAATCGCCGTCCGCTCGCTGATCGGTTGGTAACGCATTGAATTTCGAAGATCAATCGGGACAAAAAAAGGTGGGTCGCCTGACGATGCTTACAGAGGTCGTGCTGCGCTACAGCCCGGCTGATCGGACCGATCGGAAGGGGGAGCGCAGGCCGCGAGGAGGAGCAAAACCAGACAAGGTGATCGCATGGCCAGCTAGTCGCTCAAGATTGAGTTACTGTCAATGACTCGCAGGTAAGTCAGCGATTTACAAAGGGAGGCCGGGATTCGATCATCGCGACGTCCTCGGCGCTGTAGTAGTCCGCCACCTGTTTTTGATAGCCCGGACGGGAGTAGGCCTCGGCGCGCGGATGCTCGATCAGCTCGGCGAGGGCCTGCGCCACTTCCGAAACCGGCTGCGCATAAGGCAGTGCGCGCGAATCGGGGCCGCCGTGACGAGCGTTCAACCCGAAATCGGTCGCCACCACGCCGGGCAAAAAGGAGGACACGTGAATGTCGGGAAACGCGGCGTGCAGATCGACGCGCAAGTTGGCGGTGAGCGACATGAGCGCGTGCTTGGATGCGCTGTAGGCGGAGCGCACCGACGCAAATGGGATGCGACCGAGCATCGACGACACGTTGATGATGTGCCCGCGCTTGCGCTCTTTCATGTGCGGCAGCACCGCCTGAATTCCGTAGAGCGCCGACTTCACATTCACCAGCATCATCTCGTCGAGATCTTCGTCGGTGAGTTGCTCGACTGATCGCGACAGACCACGCCCGGCATTGTTCACCCAAACGTCGATGCGTCCGAAACGGGCCAGACTCTGTGCGACGATTCGTTTTACCTCTTCGCGCCGCGTGACATCGGCGACGATCGCGAGCGCGTTGGCACCCGACTCTTTGGCGACCGCTTGAAGCTCGGCTTCACGTCTCGCTGCGACAACTACACTCGCACCCATTTGTCCGACTTCACGGGCGAGCGTGGCCCCGATTCCCGAGGATGCGCCGGTGACGACGATGACTTTGTCCATGGCGCGATTCTAATGTCGGAGATCGATTGTCGGGCAGTTTTATTTCGACCGGTTCGTGATATGGAATTCTCATGCGCGCGATGGCGATTTCTCTTCTCCTGTTTTGCGGCTGCGGCGGCGCTGCTCCGCTCGATGTGACAGATGCGCATGTTTGCTCTGCGGCTTGTACCTCGCTCACCAATTGCGGCGTGCTTTACGACAACACCTGCGCCGCCACTTGCTTGAGTAGCGATCCGGTGTTCATTGCCTGCGCGCGAAATGCCCTCGGCGATTGCAACGGGCTAGCGATGTGCGCGTTCAGGCAGGCGGCGGTTACTGCCTGTGGTGGCGTAGCCGGTATTCCCGTCGGCGCTGCCACCTGCGCGCAAGCGGGCGTGTGCGAAGCCTCTTGCGGCACCCTTTCAGAGGCGCCGGGCTGCGTATGTGATTGCTGGTCGGCGCTGGCTCCCTCGAGAGCGATCAATCTTCTCATCAACAATCAGTGCGCCACCGCGCGCTGTCCGATCGCGTGCGGGCCGAACGGCTCAGGCAGTCAGTGCCAGAGCTGCTTTGCCCAGATGTGCTCCGACAAAGAGAGCCAGTGCGCCAGCCATTAGATCACTCATTCCCTGCCGATCTGCTGCCGTGCCCTTGCGAACTATCGATGATGGCGTAACATAGTAAGAATCGACGAGGGCGCGCCCATGTTCTTCAAGAACGAGGACGGTAAGAAGAAAGGTCCCCGATCCATTCCGCTTTTGCCACTTCGGGACATCATCGTGTTCCCGCATATGGTCGTTCCGCTCTTCGTTGGGCGGGAAAAATCGATCAATGCGCTAGAGCAGGCGATGACGGCGGACAAAGAAATCGTGCTCTCGGCGCAGAAGAAGGCCAAGACCA
>PLXG01000312.1:0-255 GCA_003153195.1 Myxococcales bacterium | reverse complement strand
CGAAAACTACGTCAAGCTGAACAAGCGCATTCCACCGGAGATGTTGATCAGCGTCCAGACCATCGACGATCCATCGCGGTTGGCGGACACCATCGCGGCGGCGCTGTCGCTCAAGCTGGTCGACAAGCAGGGAATTTTGGAGACCGATTCGCCGACCAAGCGGCTCGAGAAATTGTTCGAGCTGATGCAGGCGGAGATCGAGATTCTGCAGGTTGAGAAGAAGATCCGGACTCGCGTCAAGAAGCAGATGGAGAA
>PLXG01000475.1 GCA_003153195.1 Myxococcales bacterium | reverse complement strand
CGGGCGGAACGAGATGTTGATCTTCATGAGCGCGCGGGTGATGCCGTGCTGAATCGCATCGGCCTGGCCCGAGAGCCCGCCACCGGCAACGTTCACGTAGATGTCGTAGCGACCGAGCGTCTCGGTCAGCTCGAGCGGCTGACGAAGAATCATCTTCGACGTGGCGCGACCGANNCGAGCGGCTGGCGCAGGATCATCTTCGACGTGGCGCGACCGAAGTAGTTGTCGATGTCGCGATGATTGATCATGATCTTGCCGGCGCCTGGCTGCATCCACACCCGCGCGACTGCCTGCTTGCGGCGGCCGGTGGCGTAGATGGCGCTTTTGTCGATCGTATTCGAGTCGGTTTTCGTTTTCGCAGTGGCCATACGGGTTCCTTACGCTTTCGCTTTGCGAGCGGGCTTGAGCTTGAGATCGGCCGGGACCTGCGCTGCGTGCGGGTGCTTGTCGTCGGCGTACACTTTCAGCTTCTTGTAAATCTGGCGGCCGAGAGATCCCTTCGGCAGCATTCCCCACACCGCGCGCTCGATGAGCTCGATCGGATTGCGATCGAGAAGCTGCTCGGCGGTGAAGGTGGTGAGTCCTCCCGGAAAGAGCGAGTGGCGATAGTAAAGCTTGCCCTGCATCTTCTTACCGGTGAGATGAATTTTCTTCGCGTTCACCACCACCACGAAGTCGCCGGAGTCGACGTGCCTGGTGAAGGTCGGCTTGTGCTTGCCGCGAAGGACGTGTGAGATCTGAGTGCAAGCGCGACCCAAGGTCATGCCAGCGATATCGACCACGTGCCATTTGCGATCCGTGATCGCGTTTTCATACGTTGTCATTTGCGTTTTCGGCATCGTCGTTCCTAGCTTTTTTCCTAACGCCACGCCCCGAGAAAGAGAGGCAAGGCAGGGACTTATAGTCGGGTCGCTAAAGAGTGTCAAGGATTGACTGAGGGCGGCCGTGGGTAGATGTGCTTGTGTAAGTAATTGAATTTACGGTCGACCGTCAACAATCGACGGTCCACAGTTAAACGGTTAACAGTAAAATGGTCAATAGTTTCGATCCCCCCAACCGTCGACTGTCAACCGTCAACCGTCAACCGTCGACTCTCCGAAGACTTCCCAACTCCCTTCCTCTCACGTACGCTCCGTCCGTGCGCGTCGGAATGCTTCTCAAGCGGCAAAAGCCGGAGGCGAGAGAGATCGCTGGCGAGCTGGCGCCCTGGTTGGTGCAAAACGGCCATCAGGCCTTTGTAGTGGGCGAAGCGGTGGGGCCGGCCCAGGCGGTTGCTGAAGAAAAGATCGCGAGCGCCATCGATCTATTGGTCGTGCTCGGAGGCGACGGAACGCTCTTGCACGGTGCCAGCTTGGTGGCGGAGAAGAAAGTTCCGCTGCTCGGGATCAACCTCGGTCATCTCGGATTTCTCACTTCATTCGGCGCCGATCAGGCCCAGGAAGCGCTGTCGCAAGCGCTGGCCGCGCGA
Organism: Myxococcales bacterium; assembly: GCA_003153195.1. Taxonomy (GTDB): domain Bacteria; phylum Myxococcota_A; class Polyangia; order Palsa-1104; family Palsa-1104; genus PALSA-1153. Next base: position 1,294 of record PLXG01000475.1, on the reverse strand, counting down.
CTGACCTGTGAAGAGCGGCTGCGACTTCGCTGCCTGCTCACCCGAAAAGGTGGCGGCGACAAGATCGAGAAGTTTGCCTGCAACGACGCGGTGGTCAGCCAAGGCGCCGCGCGTTTGGTGGAGCTCGATGCGCACCTCGACGGAAAATTCATCACCCGCTATCGCGCCGACGGGCTCATCATCGCCACGCCGAGCGGCTCGACGGCCTACAACTTAGCGAGCGGCGGTCCGATCGTGACGCCGGACGTGTGGGCCATGGTGGTCACTCCGATTTCTCCGCACACGCTGACCAATCGTCCGCTGGTGGTGCCGGCCAGCTCGCGCATTTCGGTGGAGCTGGTGTCGGAGGTCGACCACGTGCTGTTCACCGTCGACGGACAGTGGGCGACGCAGCTCGGGCCCGGCGATCGTTTGGAGATTTCGCAGGCGCAAACGCCGCTTCTTCTCTATCGTCCGAACGAAACTTATTTCGATGTCCTTCGGCAAAAGCTGCATTGGGGCGAGCTGAAGCGGTAGCGGCGATTTCGACGAAACTTTTTGCGGTTCGACGAAACTTTTTCAGGCGGGAGCCGATAACTCGATATGCTGACCAGTCTTCGAATTCGCGATTTCGCTCTACTCGATGACGTGGAGCTCGAGCTCGGTCCGGGATTCAGCGTGCTCACCGGCGAGACGGGCGCGGGCAAGTCGCTGCTGGTCGAGGCGGTGTCGCTTTTGCGCGGCGGGCGAGCCTCGGCGGATGTGGTGCGCAAGGGCGCGCCTTCGGATGAGGCGCAGGTCGAGGCGGTGTTCGAGCCACCGCATGGGCCGGCCGCCGATGCATTGGCCGAACGCCTCGAGCGCGCGGGAATTCCCGCCAGCGACGACGGACTGATCGTGCGGCGCGTGATCGGGCGCGGGCGAAGTCGCGTCTATATCAATAGTACGCTGGCGACCGCGGCGGCGCTTGAGGCAGTGGCGGGTGTGCTCATCGAGTTGGCCGGACAGCACGAGCACCAGACGCTNNAGACGCTCGGCGATCCGGGCAAGCATTTATTGATTCTGGATATGTTCGGCGGGCACGATGAAAAGCTGACTGCGCTCGGGACCGCGTTTGTCGAGCTCGATCAGGCGCGCACCGAGCTCGAGGCGGCATCGCTCGACGAGCGCACGCGCGCCGAACGCGAAGAATTTTTGCGCTTTCAGTTGCGCGAGCTCGACGAAATTGCGCTCAAGCCCGGCGAAGAGACTCAGCTCGGAGAAGAGCGCGAGCGGCTCAAGTCGCAAGGCAAGCTGCTTTCCGCCGCGCACAAAG
>PLXG01000180.1:10205-10446 GCA_003153195.1 Myxococcales bacterium | reverse complement strand
CCCCACCGCGCGTTTCTCGCGCGAGAGGTTTCAACATGAAAGTTTACTAGCCGACGACTTCGAGACCCATCGAGCGCGCTGCACCTTCGACGGTGCGAATCGCGGCTTCGATGTCGGTCGTGTTCAAGTCAGGAAGCTTCATCTGCGCAATGTCGCGCACCTGCTTCTTGGTGACTTTTCCGACTTTGGTCTTGTTGGGCTCGCCCGAGCCCTTCTCGATACCAGCGGCCTTCTTGAGAAG
>PLXG01000180.1:0-10184 GCA_003153195.1 Myxococcales bacterium | reverse complement strand
GCCTTGCCGGCGGGAACCTGCAACTTGATGAGTCCGGTAACCTTTTTCATGATCTACCCCGAGGAGGGGCTTTTCTGGACCGTTTTATGCACAAATGCAAGAAAAAAAGTTGCGGGAGGATGGGGCCTTTTGGCACGCCTGAGCTCGGATTTGGAATAGCCTATTATCATTGAACATTCCAGCACTCATTTGGAACCCACTTCCGACACCTCTTTGATGATCCAAAACTCATCGTCCGAAAGATGCGAAAGACGATCGATGTGTCCGTTCGAATTTTTTGGGGCCAACACCCGATCGATCAGATCGAGAACCGGCAGTGGTCCATCGTTATTCGAGGTCGGTCCAGTTCCAGTGAACACGAAAACGCCGCCCGCCAGTCGCTCGGCGGCTGCACGCAAAAGATCGCGACCGAAGTACATGTAGGAATAGCAGCTGATGAACGCGAGCAGTCGAACCGGCGACTTGGTCAGCTCACGGGCGAATCGTTCGTGCGGAATCGCCAGATGTTTTTCGATCTGTTCGAGACGGAAGTTTTCGCCGACACCGGAATGTCCCCAATAGACGACGATCTGATCTTCCGTGAGCGCTTTCTGTAAATAGCGCCAATGTGCCGGCGGCTTCGGCCCGAGCACGTCGGTGATTCCAAAGATCGCGCGCAGCCGAATCGGCTGCTTCGATCGGCGTAGCTCGCCGGTCGCCACCACCACCAAGTAGCCGTCCTCCACCATCGACGAAAACTTCTCCACTTTCATGATGGGATCGATCGCGTCGAGCGTTTTGAGAAACATCCCGGTGCCGTGCTCGCGAACGTTGTCTCGCGACCACGCTTGGTGCGCTGCGTGTGCGTGCGCAGCGAAAAGCTCGGGCGTCGCGCCGTCGCCAATGCGATCCCGCCATTTGCCGAGCTCGAGGTTCGCAACCGCGTGATCGATCTGGCCGAACAGCACCGTGGCGCGAATCGGAGCTTTTTCTCCGTCGGCAAGCAGCGCCTTTCGCAGTCCGACAAAGTTGCCTTGTGCGTGACCGGTGCGCTCGAGCACGACCGAAAACTCGTCGAAGTCGACGCCAGCTTTCAGCCAAGCACGACAATCGAACGCGTGGCCATCAGCGTCGGGGCCGTGCCGCGACGGCAGCCAGTCGTACCAATAATAGATGGGGTGCGGCAGATCGGAGAAGTCGTCATCGGCGCAAGGATTGGTGATCGCGCGCGAATCGAAATAGGTGAGCGGCCGGTGATTCGCTTTGTCGAGATACCAATAGGCGAGCCACGGATCGGCCGGTAGCGGTCCGGAAAGCGTCGCTTGCGGATCGGCGGTTCGTCCGCAGACAGCCAGCTTGATGCGCGCGACGTACTCGATCTCGAGCGCGGGATCGTTTTTATGGGTGAATCCCCGTGCAACTGCGCGCGCGGTGTAGGCGTCTTCGATCTTGAGCTGGGGATCGGGACCAGGATTCCACGCCAGCGAAAGATCGCGGCCGTACGGAACTTCGCGCCGCGACTTCACCTCGAGATCGAACGGCTCGCTCGACAGCACCATGCGGTAGCTGCGCCGCAGCTCGGGCTCGTTGTGATAGTAGCCCCACATGTATTTGATCTGATGGTCGACCGCCGCGCGAATCGAGTCGGCTTCGTAAATCGCCGGATCGAGAAACGCGCGCTCGAGTCGCACTCGCCCCTTCAGCGTCCCCACATATTCGCCCGCGTCTTTGGGGCAGTGCGCGTAGAGTAGCGTTTCACGCGCGGCTGGCGCCGCCTGCGCGCACAGCGACCAGGTCAAGATTACGAATGCCGTTGCGACCGCAGTTGCGAATGAGACGAGACGATTCATCAGCGGCTCATTCAATCAGGCGCGCGCGCGAACTCAACCCATTTCTTCTGTTATGCTCGCCGAAATGGTGGCCGAGCGAATGGTTCGATTCGTGCTCGCCCATCGTCGCGCCTTCGTTGCCATCATCCTCGTCTCCATCGCCGGCGCGCTGTTTTCGGCGCGCAACATTCGCATCCGCTTCACCTTTCGCGACTTCTACGACTATCCGGGCAATCCCGACGTGCCGCTTCTCGATCGCTACGAGAAAGAGTTCGGCGATCCGGCCGGCACCGTCGACGTGCTGCTCATCAGCTCGAATGCGTTTCAGCCAGAAGTGCTCTCGTACATTCAATCGCTGACCGCCGCACTCGAACAGGAGCCGCAATTTTCCAGCGTGTCGAGCCTGACCAACGCCGTCGCGCTCGTCGGCGAATCCGGAGCAGCGCCGCATACCGAGCCGCTCATTCCCCATCTGCCCGCATCGCGCGAAGAGCTGTCTCGCGCGCGCAACATTGCCACCCACAGTCCGCTCTTCGTTCATCATCTCGTTTCCGAACAGGCGTCGCTGACGCTGGTGCGTGCGCGCATGAAGCAGCTGTCGCCTTCGGTAGATGATCAGCGCGCCGCCGTCGAAGCGTCCCGTCGCGCGATTGCCACCGTGCCCACCACCCATGCACTGACTGCTCGCGTGGTTGGCGCACCGCTCGTCGCCGTGCGCATGACCGATCCGCTGATGCGCGATCAGCTCAAGTTCATGCCGCTGGCGGTGCTGCTGATTCTGGTCGCGCTCAGCCTCACCTTTCGCTCGCTGTTCGGCGTCGCCTTGCCGTTCGCCACCGTGCTCACCGCGCTCCTCTGGACCGCGGGAATCTTTCCGCTGCTCGGTCGACCGATGGACCTGATCAGCTCGGTCATTCCGGCCACGCTCTTGGTCTACGGCGCGGTCGATCCGATCTTCGTGATGACGCGCTTTCTGCAAAAGCTCGAGGCCGGCCGCACGCGCGAACAATCGATCGTCGAATCCTACGCCGAGCTGACGCTGCCCTGCTTTCTCACCTCGCTCACCACCGCGCTGGGATTCTTCTCCTTTGCGCTTTTGCGCCTGCCGCTCCTGCGCGTGTTCGGACTCGCCGTCGGCATTGGCGCCAGCCTGGCGTTCGTCACCACCCTGATCGTGCTGCCGCTCTTGCTCGTCTCCTTGCCGCTTCCGAAGACGCGCTTCGGCGAGTCGCGCATCAGTCGATGGATCGATCGCGCACTGCAATTTCTGTGGCGAGTCGTGCGATCTCGGCGACCGGTCGTGATCGGTCTGGCAGTCGCTACGCTGCTCCTCTTCGGCGCGCTCGGCCGAAAGCAGCGCATCTCGGTCGCCTATCACGATCTCTTGCCGGCAGCCGAATCGCGCACGCTCATTCGCTACGTGGAAGAGCGACTCGACGGGCTCGGTCGCACCGCGCTGCTCATCGAAGGCGCGCCCGGCTCCGTGACCAAACCGGAAGTACTGCGCGCGATGGCCACGGTCGGCCGCGAAGCCAAGCGCCATTCGATCGTGACCAGCGTGACGTCGCTCAGCGATCTGATCTCGACCACCACTGCGAAGGCGATCGAAAATCCGCCGTCGCTCGACGCACTCCATGCAGTCACCCGCGAATATGTAAACGACGACGCCTCTCACGCGCAGATCGTCGTTCGCTTCACCGACGAAGGCAGCGAAAAATGGCGCACACTCTACGCTGATCTCTCACGCACGAGCGCGCGCGAATTCGCCGGACTGCCGGTGCAGGTTTCATTCACTGGATTTTCAACAGTGCTCTTCCCCGTCCTCGATCGCGCAGTGGTCGAGACGCTCTACGGCGCCGCGCTCGGATTCACGGTGATCGTACTTCTCCAGCTGCTGATCTTTCGATCGCTCAAGTTGGCGCTGATCAGCATCCTGCCCAACCTTATTCCCACCGCCGCCTGCTTCGCGCTCATGGCGGCCACCGGCGTCGGCTTGCGCATCGGCTCGGTGTTGTTTTTGAGCGTCTCGCTCGGTGGACTGTTCAACACCACCATTCATCTGTCGGCGCGGGTCCGACAGCGAATGCGCGCCGGCGATTCCGATCCCGACGCAATACCCGATACGATAATTGGCGAGGCGCTGCGAACCGTCGGCCCACCGTCGCTCTACACCGCGGTGATTCTCTCGCTCGGCTTCGCCATCTTCACGCGCTCGCAGTTTCCCGATCTGAAGATCTTCGGGATTCTCTCGACGACGACACTACTGGTTGGGTTTCTGTCAGACCTGATCGTAACGCCGGCGCTGCTACGAACCTTCTACTGCAAAGTGACGATGGCGAAAGGCTGATCGCCCGTCGGCACCGCCATGTCGTAGTCGAGCGGAAGTGTCTGACAGGCCACTTGATTGTGATCGTTGATGGCCACGCCCACCGAGAGATAGTACGACTGCCCCGTCGGCACCAGGGTGTTCAAGTCGGTGAGCACATCGTTCTGCCAGATGACCGCGTGCGTGTGATAGAGGTCCTCGGCGGCCGCAGTGCCGACCACGACGCCTTTGTTGTTGAGCCCGGCATTGATGTAGTCGCCGCAGCCGTGATCGTTTGGATAGATCGACGGTAGCGTGACCGCGACGCTGGTCGGGCTGTCTTGATAGGTCGGTCCAATGCAGTTGGTGACCGCGTAGTTGTTGCCCGCGATCTGACCTTTTTGGTTGATGAAGTATTGCGAGAACGCCGAGGCGGCACTGGTCAACACCGTCGGCATGGTGGTAGGGCTCGACCAATAGAGGACATGATAGTTCTCGTTGAGCATGAACTCCCAGCCCACCAGCTGTCCGTCATAGCTCACGCCCATGAGCGGCGCCTGGAAAGGAACCGCGAAGTTCGACGGCATCGGAAGCAGTGCCGCCGTCGCTGAAGCGCTGGACCAGATGAGCTCGAAGCTGTTCGAGCCCACCTTGCCGCGGCCGATGATTTGTCCGGCGTCGGTCATGGCGTAGGCAATGACGCTGGTGTAGCCGGTGCCGTCGAGTGTGGTCGGTGGCGAGTTGCCGGGATCATTCCAGATGAGCGCGCTCGAAGTGGCGTCGAGGGTGGTGGCGCCGAGCACTTTGCCGGTGTCGGTGAGTCCGTAGCCGATGCCGGTTCCGAGCGACAGCGCAGTGGCCGCGAAGCTCGGCGCGAAAACATACTGTGCCGCTCCGCCTCCTTGCGGCGTCACGGTGCCGAGGATCTGACCGTCGTTGCCGATTTGAACGACGGCGGCGTAGGCCTGTCCGGTGAATCCCACCGATCCGCTGGTGAACTTGATGCCGCCATCGGTGACGGAGGCTCCGCCGTCGTTGACGTTGGCGCTGCCATCGCCTCCGCCGTCGACGTTGTTGCCGCCGCTCGAGCTGCTGCTGACCAGCTGCGCCTGATCGGGATGGGCCACCGTCTCCTTGGTGCCGTCGCCATAAGTGATGTTGAGCGCGCCCGACGAGTCGATGCTGGCCGACGCCGAGCCGGTGGAGTTGGAAAGGTTCAAGTCGATGGTACCGTTCAGCAGGTTGAAGGTGCCCGTGCCGATCCAGCCGCCCGGGGACATGGTGGCGTCGCAAAAAATATTGTCGAGCAGCCCGCCGCTGACACCCTTGCAGACCATGGTCTCGCCGTTTTGCACAACGGTGATGGTGCCGCCCACGCCTTGCGAGTCGTTGAGCGAGAGATCCAGCGTGAGCGTGATTGCGCTGTGAATGGTCATCGAGCCAGTGAGCGTGTTGGCGCCGCTCGAGCCACTGAAGTTGAGGACGAAGTTTCCCACCGAAGGCAAATTGCCACCGGTGATGTTGATGACGATTTTGATCTGCTCGGGATAGCTCGAGTAGGCGACACCCGTTGCGGAATCGAGCGCGCCCGCACCCGATGGGAGAGACATCGATACGGTGCCGGCGGGCTGAGTTCCGGCGGCGTCGCTGTAGAAGGTGACGGTGGCAACGTCGCCGCTGAACGAAGCTTCGCCGGCGTACAGATTCAGTCCGGGAACGAGCGTCAGGGCACCCGGCGTCGGCGTGTCGGACGGAAACAGCATCGAAGAAATATCTGACAAAGACAGGCTGCTCGTGCCGAGCGCGGACTTACTGCCTTCCGGGCTGACGATCTTCAGCGCCGCGAAAGGGCCCGCCACACCCGAACCAAGCGACTGCGCCGAAGAGATGGCCGCCGCTCGAAAAGCCGCGTTTCCCTTGAGCGTCGGCGAAGACGAACCGCCGCAACCCACCAGCGCCGCCAGACCAACCATCACCGCCGAGCGAACTGCCGCCCCAGTCTGAGTTTCCATGGCCCGCAAATATCACAATCCCGTCCAACCAACAACGTTCGCCAGTGCAGGCCATGTGCCGAAGATCACAATCGGAACCGAGCTTATACAGATCGGGGACGAGCTCGGACAGATCGGGGACGAGCTCGGACAGATCGGGGACGAGCGCAGCCAGATCGGGGACGAGCTCGGACAGGTCGGGGACGAGCGCATCAAACTCTTAGACGGCGTTGTCCAGATGCGTACTACGCTCGGACAGTCAGCAGCCAACATCGGCCAAATTTGAAACAGCGCCCGTCCAGCAACGCGACACCTCTATCCATTTCCAGACACTTATTAAGACCTTCTATAAGGGCAGTACCACGTCTATTGAACGTTGAGACGAACGCACTTAGCTGGAGCGAATTTTGGCGCACGCCTGCAGCGCGGAAGGGAGCGTACGCTCGGGTACGTGACCGCCCAAGCGAAGCCGTACGCCAAAAGGCGCCCGGCTAATGCGTTCGTCGCTAGGCTTTTTCGACTTGTGCGAAGTCGAGCTCTACTGGCGTCGCCCGACCAAAGATGCTGACCAGCACTTTGAGCTTCTGCTTCTCGGCTTTGACTTCTTCGACGATGCCGGCGAAGTTGGCGAACGGTCCGTCGATGACGCGCACGTTCTCGCCTTCGTCGAACGAGATGCGCGGCTTGGGCTTGGTAGCCCCTTCGCTCATCTGCGAGTTGATCGAAGCGATCTCCGACTCCTTGACCGGTGTCGGATTGGTGCCACCAAGGAAGCCGGTGATCTTGGGCGTGTTCTTGACGAGGTGGAAAGTCTCCTCGGTCAGGTCCATCTGCACGAACATGTAACCGGGGTAAAACTTGCGCGTGGTGGTGCGGCGCTGTCCTTTGACCAGCTCGAGCACCGACTCGGTCGGAATCAAAACCTGGCCGAATTGCGCGTCTTTGTTGTGCTGCTTGATGCGCTCCTGCAGCGATAGGCGCGCCTTGTTCTCATGTCCAGAATAGGTGTGCACTACGTACCACTTCATCGACATCGAGCGCTCCGCTGTATTGTCTGCCGCAACTTGCATTTCTGGTTACCCACTCGATTTTGGTCCGTCAAAGGGTGGATTCTTAGCCGGTCCGCCATCGCCATTCAATAGAAGAATCGGTTCAGCCGTACAGCTGGCGTGTGAACCAGGACCACATACCATCGAACATTCCCAAGATCAGCGAGGCCACGATGGTGGTCACCATGACGATGAGGGTGGAATGCATGGTCTCTTGGCGACTCGGCCAAGTGACCTTGCGAAGCTCGCCGGCGACTTCATTGGCGAGAGTGAAAAGCTCCTCGTTACGCCAGGCTACGTAGGTGACGCTGGACGCGAGAACCACCGCCGCGAACCCGAGAATCGAGCCGTTCGGCTTGGCGAAATAGCTCCATCCCCACTCGCCGCTCTTGTAGAGCAGCCAGGCGAGAATGAGGCCAGCCAGCGCGAACATCATATGGGTCCACTTGGTTTCCATACTCTCCCTACGCTATTAACTCATCAGCAGGCCAGGAGGGATTCGAACCCCCATCCCGCGGATTTGGAGTCCGCTGCTCTACCAATTAGAGCTACTGACCTTTATTTCACCGAACGACGATCCGCCACAATCGCTGCGTTCGACAGCGTTTTACGCCTGTGACGGCTACGCTGTCTCACCTGCGCGAACTCGGCGTCGGTCACGTACACCAGAGTACGCTCCCTCTGCCTCGCCCGCTTGCGTCGGCTTGTCGTTCCTTTTTTTCGGCTCTATTCGCTCCCCGACCTTACTTCGTCTCTCGGTGCGTCGTGTGATGACGGCAACGCGGGCAATACTTCGAGAACTCGAGCTTGTCCGGCGTGGTGCGCTTGTTCTTGTTGGTGTGATAGTTGCGCTCACTGCACTCTTTGCATTCCAGGGTGACGAGCGCTCGATTTCCACGTGCCATGGTGATTTCCTACCCTTCAAAAAAAGGACTTAGGATTTAGACCGAAAAACGCTGGGAGTCAACCTTCTTAGGTGAGCCGATCGAAGAGTAATGAGGTGCGGTTCCGCGACCTGTCGGCCAGCTTCGCGCGCGCGTTAGGAATTGCCGCCGCCCGTCCCGTTCCAAGTCGCTGTCACAGTTGAACTTTTGTGGACGCTGGCGCGATTCTCGTCTCAGGGCCCGACTACATTTGCCAACTTTCCGTCCTCGCGCGCGTAAGCCTCAAAGCCTTGGCCGCCTTCGCCGTCCGCCCGAATGGGGATCGGATGAGGTAGATACAATTTCGCGAATTCCGCTTGGTCATAAAGATCTTGATAAAAGTCCGAGACGGCTCGAAAGCCGGTCTGATATCGAGGCGGCCGCCCTCTTGGTAGCGGGTAAGTGGTGACAATCAGATCCGGTCGCACGTTGGCGAGTGAGTAGTCGTAGTCCCAGTGATTGTGGCCGGGTTGCCCAGAATGAGGTTCGGATCGAGCAATGTGGACATCGCTCTTTCCCAAGAGGTCGTGAAAACGCAATCGAGGATTGAAGTACGGCACCGCCCCGGCGGCAAAAACACCAATGAGCGGATCTTTTCCATCGGACAGAACATGAATCGCTTCGCTGGTGATGAGCGCGAGCCGGTTGAGGTTCTTCTGGCCCGGCACGTCGACGAGAACTTCATCGGCCAGATCGAAAGAAAGCAGGGCTATCGAAAGGATTCCCCAAACCCGCCAGGCGAATCCTTTGCGACCAGCACCTGCGAAGGTGATGCGGGAGAGCGTTTCGGCGGTGAGAATGGTTGCCGTCGGTAGCAAGGGCAAGAGAAAACGAGCATGCGTAAAGGCATCTCCCCCAACCGAAATCAGATAGAAAAGATACGCCGACGCCAATCCTCCGAGTAGAAGCCGCTCCGATTTCTCCAGCCATCTGGCTCCAATTGCAGCCCCAATCAGGACCGCTCCGTTGAACGGATAGCGCAGCAAAGAAGTGAACAGATATTCGAATCCATGAATGAAGCTGAGAACGCCCGCGGAGCGCTTGAGCACTGCCGTATTCGGTACGTATGAGCCATAGTAGAGGCGTTGGAAAACGCCCAAGGCGATCGGGAAAACAGATGATGCCACGATCGCAATGAGAACCGATCGTGGGCTGGTCTTGAGCAACCAGTAGATGACCAGCGCAATGAAAAGTAACTCCGCGTCGGGCCGGAACAGAACCGTTAGCGCAGCCGCAAAAAGCGACCGCCATACTCCGCGTGAATCGATTGATTGATGACGCACCAGGAGAGGATCGAGCGCAATCGCCCAGCCCAGAGTCACGATCGAAGTTTCCCATCCGGAAATTGCCCAACAGGTCGTGCACGACGAGGACAGATAGCCTGCCATGGCGGCGAGCGCCCACGCCGGAGAGATCCGCTCTTTCGTCCTGCGCCAGATATACCCCGCGGTCAGAAGATGAATCATCACCGAGGCGATCTGGAGGACGAGGGAGGTGAGCCGATCTGGCAATGGAGTCAGGTGAACCAACGCCATCAAGAGCGTCCACGCAAAGTTGGTAAATCCTTGGACGCGCTCCCCGGTATTCCATACCCATCCACGACCCGCAGTTAGATTGCGAGCGAACCGCATCGAAATCATACCGTCGTCGGGGAGCACGAAATATCGAGCGCCAAGGAAGGCGTTCGATGTTCTGAGCACTAACCAGACAAGCAGAGCGGCAAAGGCGCCTAAGACCAAGATCAGACACCCGCGCCAGAATGTCCGTTCTGACATCTTATCGCTGTCCTTGTTTTTTACTTTGTCGCGCAACGACTGAAATACGTAAAGAACGCCCGCGGGATTCGGGGTGCTGGCGAAGAAAGAAAGACGGTGCGGCTAGGAGAGATTATTTTTTGACTTCGTCGTCGGTGATCTGGGTAACCACGCCTGCGCCGACGGTGCGGCCGCCTTCGCGGATGGCGCAGCGCTGCTGCTCCTCGAGAGCGACCGGCGTGATCATCTCGATGGTCATCTTCGTGTTGTCCCCGGGCATCACCATCTTGGTGCCCTCGGGCAGAGCCACCGTCCCCGTCACGTCCGTCGTCCGCATGTAGAACTGCGGGCGGT
>PLXG01000171.1:849-13236 GCA_003153195.1 Myxococcales bacterium | reverse complement strand
TCCGGAGAGCGCGGCCAGGCACGAGTAGGTGAGGTCGGTGTGCGCCGCGACGCCGAGACCGTTCGCGTCGACGATCGCCCAAAAGGGAACAAAGGGCGAGAGCGCCGCTTCCACCGGGTTTAGCCGCGGCACGCTGCGCGTTCGACGATCGACCCGCACGCTCACATACGAAAGCAGGATGCCGACGGCGATGAACGCGCACGGGATCATATAAAGGAGGAGTGGATGCATCGATGTCCTAGCGGCGTCCTTGCGCGAGTGCGGTGCGTTCCGGGTCTTTCGCGGCGGCGGACAAGAACGACTTCCGGAGGAAATAGAATTCGAAGACCGCGAGGGAGTGGTTCTCGGGCTTCCCGCGCTTGACGATGCGGAGGTAGGTCGCGAGGAACGCGATCACGAGAACGTTGGCGGCGAGGGCGTGCCGGTTGAACATCACCAGCAGCGACATCAATCCCCCGAGCGCAAACCAATCGAACGGTTCGAGGCCGAGCCACTGAATCCGCATTTCGATGTTCCGAAAGACTTTCGTTTTGCGCAGCGCCATCGCCTCACTCCTTTTCGCTTCTTCTAGATTTCGGTTTTCGAAACCCACGTCCTTCAAGGCGCCGAAGGCGCCGTCGGTGCGCGAATCGCGCCGGAAGCCGGGGGAGGCTCGACAAGCTTTGCTCGGCGAGGGGAAGGCACTCCCCTTTCGATGGGACTAGGCGGACGTTGAGAGTCACTCTCAATCTCCGCCTAGTGCGCCGTCTGCTGAACGAACCCGACGATCGAAGGGATCGAGAACAAAATCGCCCCGCCCACGATCACGTAGATGCTTCGCTGGAGCGCTTCGCGATGACCGAAGAAGAATCCGTACGCGGCGATCGCCAGACCGAGCACGAAGACCGGCGGACCAAGCGTCCCGGTCAAGAAGTCGGCCACCGATTGGACGAACCCGACGAGTGGACCGCCGGAATAGGCCTGGGCTGACCAAGGCAGAAGGAACCCGAGGAACGAGGACCAGAGCGAAACGGGGAAAAGAACTGGTTTTTCAAAGCGCGACATTTGTGCCTCCGTATTTGTGAGTGATATAGAAGTACATATATCGACGATAAAAATAATTCAATACAAAATAAAATTACATCAGAAATAGATACGGCTAGTCTTTCATTCCGTAGATGTACTGCGATCAAAGATATGATAGAGTTGGTTTGGTCGTGCGAGCGTCCATTAACCTATTGATTAAGCGTCGTTTTACCGGAGATTGGTCATGAAGAAAGAGGCTGAGGAAAAGAAGGCAAAGCCGGAGACTAGGGTCATTCAAAGCTCGCAGGACGGGAGCAAGTTGAAGGCGATCACGCTCCGGATCCCGATTGCCTACCTCGAGATTCTCGATACTGAGTGCGAGCTGCTCTACGTGAAAAAACGAAGTATGTTTTTATCGATGCTTCTTCGGTGGAAGAGAAAAGAGCTCCAGCTCGTCCGTCCAGAGACCGCGCCGGATTATCATTTCTCCGACGAGAAGTTGACCGAGATGGTGGCGTGGACCTGGTACGTTCAGCCGGCCGACTTTCCCCTCATTGAGGCCGACCGAGTACGGATGGGCCTGAGCACGCCGTCTATGTGGGTCACTCAGCTCGTGAACTACTGGATTGGGAAGCCCTTCGGGTTCCAAGAATAACCGCCTCCTCGCACGGCTCTACAAGTAATCAAAATTATACATAAAATAATCCTATTGCATGTACGGGATAACACCGTACACTTATCTACATGGCCAAAGCCGCTCGAAAATCAGCGTCGAAGCGTTCTAAGGTACCGAGTACGGCGAGGATGGAATTGCGAGTGCCGCCCATCGCCAAGGAATTCATTCAACGCGCCATGGCTGTTTCGGGGCGTTCGGCCGCCGACATTGTTTATGAGGGCGCCCGGCGCATTCTCGAGGAGCATGAGCGAATGGTGCTCACCGGTGCGAATCAAGAGACGTTCCTCGCGGCTGTTCGCAATCCGCCGGCGCCTTCAGAGCGTTTGATCGCAGCGCTGCGCCGGCACGGCGAACTCCGTGGATAGAAGTGAAGATTGAATTCGAGCCACTCCGAAAGGCACACGACCGAAGCGCATTCTCGAGTGGTCAACGCGAACTCGACGAGTGGTTTCGAAAGCAGGCTTCTCAGGACGAGAAGCGCAACATTACACGTGTGTTTGTTGCGGTGGATCGAGAGCAAGAAAGTGCAATCGTCGGATTCTATAGTCTCAGTGCATTCACGGTCACACTGAGCAATCTACCGGATGATTTGTCGCGCAAGCTCCCCCGCTACGATGCGATACCGGCTTCTCTGATTGGACGCCTCGCTCGAGGCGACAGCGTGCGAGGAAAGGGCGTGGGTGAGCTTCTTTTGGCGGACGCAGTAAAGCGGATCTTAGGCGCTGCCGAGTCGCTTGCTGTCTTTGCAATCGTCGTCGATGCTAAAGACGATCGAGCCAGCGCATTTTATCGCTCGTTTGGTTTCATCCCTTTCCCAAAAACTCCGACACGACTCTTTCTCCTAACGTCGACCGCCGCGGCGGCGCAAGCGTCCATCGGAGAGCGGATCCAAGTGTCTGCCGCCGAAATGAATCATATGGACGAGCTCAACAAGAACGCGCCGGCTCCTTCTGCGAGTCTTCGCAGCGCTATGGTCGCCCAGAAGAAGAAGTGAGCGCCGCGCTTTCATTTCCGCGCCGGACCGCATTCTTGCGGATGACGGCAGTAAGACGTACATACCGATCGAAACGGCGCGGGCGAGCGTCTCCTAATCGTAACGTTCCCCGCGTGCGACCCGAAAGCGCAATGGGGTATGCTCCGTCCCATGGCCAAGAAAGCATCGACTTCGCGAACTCGGAAAAACCTGAAAGAGCATCGCATCACAGTGCGATTGGCTGACGCTGACCTTCGGTTCCTCGAACGAAGGGCGAAGCAACTAGGCTCCTCCGTTGGTGCCGCGCTTCGAGAGCTCCTTCGCGAGAAGCACTGACGTTTCCATCGGTTTCGACCGCTAAAAGTGATGTCGTCGCCATCGAGGGCGAAAGTTATCGTTGGCGCGAAGCGGAGTCCGACAAGAAGTCACGCTGCAAGAAAGCTTTGGCCTGATACTCGACAGCTTTGCGCTACTTGGATGGGTCGACCGCCGGCTTGATTTCCGAATTCAACATCCAGATGCAGTTGACCCTCTTGTCACTGCAGGTCTCTATGTAAATGGCCTGCTTTCCACATCCTGCGGCCATCCTTGTCCGATCGTCGACTTCTCGCGCCGAGATTGCGGTCGGCTGGCAGTTGAGGTCCAGTGCTGCTCGCGTCTGCAACTGCTCGAACGTTGCGCCGCACCCAGCCGATACCAAGAGCCCGAGAAACAGCCACACTGGAGATTTCATCGATCCCCTCATGGCCCTATCGACGCTGCTCACCTGCAAATTATTCAGGCCATCCGGTCGAGCGTTCAGATCTACGCGGTTCTACGTGCTCGCCAGCACATAGGGGCAGTTCCAGATCTTCATCCCCTCGTCGCCAGCCTCTGGAAATCTCGGAACCTCTCACTACCGTCGAAGCAGTCTTGCTACAGACGCCGTTTCACGGCGTCGACAGAGGGCCTCGACGAGGTGTTCTAAAATAGCGATTGGGCCGCCGTCGCGGCGAGGGGAAATGAACGCAGGCGCCGCCGTCGGCATCTTTGAATGGCTCACGACCGGCCGAGTTGTGACGTGGTCGCCGGCCAGTTGACGCTCAGGACGATCTCATTTGCCGCATGACGACGGCCTCTGCAACACAAGGGGCGGTTACCAGCCGGGGCCGCGACGTTCTCCAGTGGGGGGGATGGGCCCTCTCATGTCTGGGTTGAGAGCTTCCGGAGGATCTCCTCGCTCAGCGGATTCGATCATTTGCACAAGGAGCTCGAATGCGCTGAGCCATTGAGGAAAGAAGGACGGGTCATGCCAGTCGCGTGGCCCTTTCTTCCGAGCCATTTCTAGCGCACGCGGGATCGCCTCAACTATCCGACGTCGGTTCTCATCGGTCAGCTCGCGCAAATCGACGGTGCCTACACCTGGACCTTGCACTCGACATCGTTGTTCGAGGAGCCATTCGGCCAGCAGTTGTCCGGCACCATCGTTAGGGAGCGCGTCGGCGATTGCGTCCAGTACGGCATCATAGGCCCAGTTGGCTTTCGACCACGCTCGCCCATCCGTGAGGACGAAAAAAGCTGACATGAGGCGATATTCCTCTTGGGGCATGCCTCGGTCAAGCGACGCGCATTCAGAGTTCATGGGAGACACGGCATCTTCTTCCTTCGTCGCCAGCCCAAACGGGTTTATCGGACGCGGCCTCTTCCGAGCGGCGCACTTTTTCGCGCCTCCGTTGCAGCCTTCCATCGTCGCCAGTCTCGGGAGATTTCCACGTCCAGATCAGGCGTCCCTAGGCGCAAACGAGTTTGCCCCAGACGCCGTATATCTAGGGCGTCGACAGATTGCCTCGACGGGGTGTCCTAAAATGGTGGCTGATGGGTAAAAAGTTCAGTAGCTTCTTAGCGGAAGTCCCCGCTAGCACCGATCTCCGGAAGACGCCCAATCTTGAGGCTCCAAGAGCCAGATCACATCCGCAGTCGGTTCAGGTACCCTATGGTCGTTTGCGGCTCCGCCTGACCGGACGAAGAAGTCGCGCACCGTCGATCCGAAGACCGTTACACAGGCGCGCGAGCGTGGTGAACGTCACGTTGCCCTCTGCTGCCTCGACACGTTGATACACTCTTGTGTCCATTCCGCAACGGTCCGCAGCCTCTTCTTGGCTTAAGTCCAGCGCCTCGCGGGTGACGCGGGCATGGTGCGCAACCCGTGCGATCAGATCTAGGTAGGTCGGATTCTCGTACTGCTGTGTTCTCCCGGTGCGCCGTCGCCGCTTTACCATCGCGGCGCAAGCGTAGAGGTCGTTTCAGCGTGGACACCACGGCACTAGTGTCGTAAGATATCCAGACCCGAGATACAATGACATCCGCAACCAAACTTCTGCTGGTCGACGACGAGGAGCTTCTACTGAAAGCTTTGCGACTTCCACTCGGTCGTCACTGTGAAGTGGCCTGCGCCCTTACCATAGACGAAGCTCTGGCTGAGCTGGAGAAGGGAACTTTTGACGTGGTAATGTCGGATTTTGACCTTCATGATCGAATGAACGGCGTTGAATTCCTGGCGCTCATTTCGGAGCGATTCCCTCTCATTCGCCGGGTGCTCCATACAGGGGCGATTTATAACGCGCGAGCGACCGCCTCGTTTGGTGCGGTGCAGGTGTGTGTCGAAAAGCCCGCCACCCTCAACCAGATTCTCGCAGCACTTGGCTAGGCGAAGTGCGTCCGGATTCTGACCGCGAGGCCAAGTACGTCGGCAGCAAGCGGGGCGACTCTCTCTTCTGCATCTTCTCGGTGAAGCCATCGAAAATCAGATGCGCAGAATTTTCGTTGCCGCTACGATACGCGGCAGATGAGGTCCGAGCGCGGAAAAATCGATGGCGACTGGTCGGTCAATGATGACGTCGAGCTGCACGGCATGGTCACGGGTGCGATCACCGTCGACGATGGCGGGTTCATCCGACTTTACGGAATGTGCTGCGGCGACTTCATCGTTCACGCGGGTGGGAGGGCTGCTGTTCACGGAATGGTCAAGGGCGACGTCATCAACCGAGGTGGTGATGTAGTCATCTACGGAATGGTCGATGGAGTCGTTCATGAAGACAGCGGTAAGACAACTATCGACGCGACCGCCATCATTCACTCGCGTGCGGTTCGCGCCGAGATCAGGGCTGAAAATGCCTCTTCTCCCGACGGAACTGGCGCCGGATCGCCCACAAGGCCGATAGAGTGACACACGCCCTCGGCAGCGCGCATCAGCTGAAAAAGCGGGAGCGCCGCTTGAAAAGAATTCTTCTTCAACGGCTGCTCTTCGGAGTGCAGACGCAGCCGTGCTGCCCGCTACGCGAGACATCCAGGCGCACATCTCTTTCATTGAAAGAGAGCCAATGCGAAACGCTCGGAGAGCGTGTGGAGATCCAACCCCGCCGGGCACTGTACGCTCGATTGTCGAGCGAAGATGACGATCGCGACCAATAGGAGACTCTGGCAATTGAGTTCCATTCGATCGGAACCTGCCTTCCATTTCTTTTGCGCCCTGACAGCGAACGCATTCCTCGCGTTTTACCGTTACCCAGTTCACCGGTTTCACGGGTTTGTTAAAAATCGGAATTCGGTCGCGATCGATTGTTCGATCGGTCGATCACCAACGGAGAAATGATCGATCGGCTGTTTCTGCGTTGAGTTTCTGCGTTGATCGGATCGATCACTGTTCGCATCGGTATCTCGCGATGGCGCGCTGGTTGCACCGTACCGCGTCACCTGAAATCAAACGAACGACATCGCGCAATCAAATTCCATTTTCACTGTTCTGGAGATCCTAATGAAGACACTCAGATTGACGGCAGCAGCGTTACTTTTTACCAGCACCATGGTGTATGCCGGCGAATCCACCGCGCCGAGCGCCGATAACACAAGCACCAATCGTCGCGATCGCAAAGACGGCGAGCCGACCGCCGATCAGCAGAAGAACAACAAGACGGACGTCGACCTGACGGCGCAAATTCGTCGATCGATCATGAAAGACAAGTCGCTCTCGGTGAGCGCACACAATGTGAAGATCATCGCGCAAAACGGCGGCGTTACCCTCAAAGGGCCGGTCCGTACCGATGCCGAAAAGATTACCGTCGAGAAAAAAGCGTCAGAGATTGCCGGCGCCGCCAATGTGAAGAGTGAAATTGAAATCAAACCGTAATTGTCCATCTCAACGCAGCACATGAAGGAGCTCACCTATGGCTACTAACACCGCAGTGTTCGGCATCTTCCCAGATCGTTCGTCCGTTGATCGCGCCGTCGATCGCCTCAAGACCGAAGGCTTCCGCAATTCGGACATCTCTGTCTTGTTCCCCAACAAAGAGGGCACCAAGGATTTTGCACACGAGAAAAATACCAAAGCGCCTGAGGGTGCGGCCACCGGCGCAGGTACCGGCGCGGTTCTCGGCGGAACGCTCGGTTGGCTCATGGGTATCGGCGCATTGGCGATCCCGGGCGTTGGACCCTTCATCGCCGCAGGTCCGATCATGGCCTCGCTGGCGGGTCTCGGTGTTGGCGGCGCAGTCGGTGGACTCATCGGCGCTCTTGTTGGCATGGGCATNNCGGAGTACGAAGCCAAGCGATACGAGGGAATGGTCAAGGATGGCGGCATCCTGCTTTCGATTCATTCGGATGATTCGACCTGGACCAAGAAGGGCAAGCTCGTGCTCGAACAATGCGGCGCGAAGGACATCGCGTCGACGGGCGAGGCGAGTGGCCAGAAAATCTCTGACGCTCAGCCGCACGCGTAGCTCCCACGATCTTTCTGCTCAGACGTTTCTCTTTTCCTCGGAGTGACAATGCAAATCTACGACGCGCTGAAAGCCGATCACAAACGCATCAAACAACTGCTGAAAAAACTCGATGCGACGACAGAGAAGGAGGCAGGCGCCCGCAAAAAACTTCTGGGCGAGCTGAAGGGGATCTTAGTTCCACACGCTCGCGCCGAAGAGCAGGCGCTGTATGAACCGCTCAAGAAGAGCGACGTCAAAGAAGCCGACGCCCTCGCGTTCGAAGGCTACGAAGAACACGCGGTAGTGGATCATTTGATGGAGCAGCTCGAGTCGACGGCTGGCAACGACAAGAAGTGGACCGCCATGATGTCGGTGGTCAAAGAGAGCCTCGAACATCACATCGAGGAAGAGGAAGAAGACACCTTCAAGAAGGCCAAGAAGTCTTTTGATCGCTCCGAAGCGGAAGAAATGGCGGCGACATTTTTGAAGCTGAAAGCGGAGTTCCTGAGGCAGGTCCGGGCGGGAAAGACACCACCGCAGCCACCATCACACGAGCTCGTGCGCTGAACGAACACTGAGCAACCGAAAGAGGGAACTTTGTTTCCTTTCTATGGGGTACTCAGCAAGCAAGCATCCGCTTTACTGAGCTTCAGCCCGAATAATCAATCATGAGCCTGGCACATTCGGTGCTCAGATTGCTTGGTCGATGTCTTCCAAGAAACGCCCGCTGCTCCGGTGCTGCGATACGAGCTGTCGCCGCGCACGCTTTTTCTCGCAGCAGCGATGGTTGGCGGGATTTGGCTCCTCTTTCGTTTATGGCCCATTTTACTGGTGGTGATTTCGGCGCTGATCATGATGGGCACGCTCACGCCCGCCATCTCGGCATTGGAAAAGAAGCGGTTCAGCCGCAAAACGGCGATGGCGATCGTTTTTTCGACGGTCGCGCTTGGCTTTGTGGCTGTAGCGGTTTTGCTGCTGCCTCCATTATGGCGACAGCCTTCTTCAGTTCATGGAAGATGCGCCCGCCACCCAGACGCATCTGGCGGCGATGGTTCCTCAAAATCCTGGGATACACCGGGACCAGTGGTACGTGCCCTCTATCTGATTGCCGATCGCGATCGCGCACGCGGCGCGCTTTACGCACTGGTTCCGCGCGACTATCACATTCGATTGACGCGAATCGTCGCCAACCTCGAAACCATCGTGGGCGGATACATGCGCGGTCAGCTCATTACCTCATTCGCGATTGGCGTGTTCGTATTTGCGCTTCTGACTTTGCTGAAAGTGCCAGGTGCATTTCCGCTGGCAGCGATCGCCGTCGTGCGCGGTGGCGACAAGCGCGTTCGCCGGCGTTGTAAGAATTGTGAAGCGTTACCTCGCTCGCCGACTCTGCCGAAAGCGTTCTGTTGACGGTGCAGCACATTGACAACCGGGCGATCGTACACACCTTCTAGGTTGAATCTGACGACTTTCAGCTTCACTCTGTTGGGTTATCCGGTCAAAAAAGAAGGTATACGATGCGAAACGTAGGTTCGTCCGCCCAGTGCCAGGTACTCGCGTGATGGAGCAACCTTCAACGCCAATGGAGAAGGATGGCACTCACTCCGAGCGCGAACAGACGGATGCCAGTTTGCGCGTTGAACGCGAGAAGGTCGACGATGCGTTGGGACAGAACACCGCTATTGATGAAACTGCGGATGCTGTGGTTACCCGGGCCCGAGCGCACGCTGACGAGGTGCTCGCTGAGGCCCGCGCGAAGACCGATCGACGGTCAGCAACCTCTGCCTCGACAACCATTATTGAAAAGCAACGAGTGCAGGAAGACAAAGTCCTCGAGAAGGAGCGATTCACCGCGGACCAGACTCTCCGTGAGGAACGCGAGGAACAGGTCGCTCTCCTGTCGATGGAACGAGAGGAAACGGACAAAGACCTTCTGAGTGAGCGAGCTCGATCGGACCACGCGATTGCGACGCGAGATGAGTTTTTGGGCATCGTTAGCCACGACTTGCGAAACATGCTGAGTTCTGTCATGAGCTTTGCGGCTCTCATTGAGAGGGCGGCAAAACAAAAGAATCAGGTGGAGAAGGTCGTCACGCACGCTCAGCGCATTCAGCGATCGGGTGCGCGAATGGACCAACTGATCGGGGACCTCGTAGACATCGCGAGCATCGAAGCGGGCATGCTCGCAGTGACACGAGAGGTCGGAGACCCGACGCACGTCGTGACAGAGGCCGTTGATAGTTTTCAAGCGCAGGCCTCCGCAAGCGGTATTTCCCTCGTCGGGGAGAGCGTGCCGCCTTCTTCGCTCGCCGCGTTCGATCCTGCGCGAATTCTCCAAGTGCTGACCAATCTTCTCAGCAACGCCATCAAGTTCACTCCCGCGAAAGGCAAAGTGGTCGTCCGCGTCGAACAGATCGGGAATGAAATCCGCTTTGCCGTAAGCGACACCGGAATCGGGGTCCCGAGCGACAAACTGGAAACCGTTTTTGAGCGTTTCCTGCAGGTGACTACGAATGATCGACGAGGTGTAGGACTGGGTCTCTACATATCCAAATGCATCGTGCAAGGACATGGCGGACGAATCTGGGCAGAGAGCCGGGTCGGAGAGGGAAGCACATTCTATTTTACACTTCCGGTTCATGTCGCTCCCCCGGTCAGCTAGACGACTGGAGCATGCCGTCCCCCCTGGGTTCGGAATTCTTCCTCGATGGACGGGGACAGTAGCCTCATAGCAACTTGAGCTGCTCATCTTTCGCTTCCGCCGGGTTTCCATCCCACGAGGCACCACGGGTCGTCATAGGTGACCGAGTTTGCGCGCGAAGAGACCTCCGTCGCGACGAGAACTTTTTCGGGCGCTGGCGTGAGCAAGCATGGCGTAGGTGTACTGAGCCACTCGCTCGCCTTGTCGAGTGGAATGATCGCAGGCATTCGATCGTGCGCGCGCCCGACTAATCGATTCGCGTCGGTCGTCAGGATCGTGAACGACACTTGTCCGGCGTCACGCTCCTCGAACAGTCCGGCGAGCAGAAAAATGGATCTATTGGGTGTGTGAAACCAAATCGGATGTTTGGTTTTCTTGGCGCCGGTCCATTCATAGAATCCGTCGACGGGCACGAGGCAGCGTCGTGTAGCGAATGCGGACTTGAATTTCTCTGGCGCTGTTTCGCTAGGGACGTTGATCAGAAGTGGCCCTGCCTTGCCGGCCAATCCCCACTTCGCCGGAACGAGAACACGCAGACCGTCGTCGTTTCGGACGATGAAGTGCAGATCGGTCGGTGCGAGGTTATAGCGTGGACGGTACAGTTCGGCGTCGGCGGGAGAAAATGCGGCCTCCACCGCCTCTGCGACGCTCTCGAGTTCTTCGGTGGTGAGGGTCGCGCGCCCGCACATACGGAATCCTCTCTTCGACGATGCGATTCTAAGCAACTTTCGCTGGCCGCCGCCGATACATTGCCGATGAACGAACGAGCGTTCCTACGCATCAGCTGCGTTTTGACTGCGCCCACGGCAGCGAGCCGATACAAACGAGTGGCGAAGCGTTACTCTCGAACGTGCTCCTCGCATCGGATTTGATTGCCGCGCGCGCTCATTTAGGCGAATCCAACGTCTCGTCGTTTGCATCCCCGACGGGAACGGATGCAGGTGACGACGACGGCTCCGCGTGACCATCCAAAAACTTTCCTTGGCACCGTTGGCACTGGGCAACCGATCCGCTAGGAAAAACCGCGGCTGTCTTGAAGTACCTAGCATCGTTCTCTTTGCAGAACGGACGCGGCTTGCCGCGTTCGCGCATGGCATAGAGTTGATCGAAGGGTGAGATGCGGAGCCGCGCGAACCATTCGATCAAATCCTGCGGACTCCGCCGCAGCTTCGTGAGGTCCGCTCGACTATGCTTTTTGAAGTAGTCGGCAAGCCGCAAGATGAGAGGTTCAAGCGGCAGAATGGAGGACGCCTGAGCAAATTAGCAGTATCGCCTGGAATAGGCTACGTGGTTTCTGTAAGTGATCATGAGAGAAAAAATTATACGAGAAAAGCTTTCGCCTGTGAGGATCGTCGAGGCCCTGTGAACGGTTCAAGGGGCCCTTTCGTGAACCACGGTTCGCGACTCGGGCGGAGCTGCACGTCAAACGATGCAGCGCCTTCGTCCCGTGGTCCGACCCTTGCTCTAAACCGCGTGCATGAAACTTTGCGGCTTGGTCGTCTTGCTGATCGGATTGTCGCACTCCCGGGTTGTGGTGAGCTGGACTGTTCGACGAACGCGTTTGATGAAGTGATCGCGGCGAGTCTGGTGGGAAAGACCGCTTTCCGTCCACGCAAATTCGAAGCGAGCCAGAACTGCCAACAGTGGATCGTGAATGCCTCAATCGAACATTGTGAATGGGTCACGGTCGCCGACGGAGGCGCGTCCGCCGGCGCCAGCGAAAATGGAATCCGGTGCGCCGGTGTCGCAAAAGAATCGTGTGGAGTTTTTCTCGGGGAATACGTGCCCGACATCCCGATGAAGTGATTGCGAACGAAGAAGCCGCGTCATACTGCGGCTCAGTCTTGGTCGCTAGCCAACCTGCCTTGTCGGACCGTGCATCTTCGGAGCGGCGCGTCTTCCGCGCCGCATTTAGCAACGGAGTTTCTCGATGACAAAGCAGGCTGCTGACAGACGGCGCCTCCGGTGGCGTCCCAGATCAGCTACGACGGGAAGTTAAGTGGTCGCTGGGAAATTCTCGTTGCCAGCACAACTCGTTCGTTCGATCCGGCTGTTTCCGAGCGACGCGTTCGCGCCGCCTTCCGCCACTTCGAGTTTGCCAGTCGCTATAGCGGGCTACCCAAAGACCGCGCCTCCGGCGTCGTCCCAGATCGGCTACGACGGGAAGGTGAAAAAGATCTGTGGCAATTGCTCGTCGTCTGCCAACCCGTTTTGTTCGATGCGGCTCCTTCCGAGCGGCGCGTCTCCGCCATGCCGCTGCTCATCATCGACGATCTCGGAATGCGCAAGCTGCCGC
>PLXG01000171.1:0-780 GCA_003153195.1 Myxococcales bacterium | reverse complement strand
TGCGGCCAAGAGAGCAAAGAGGCTGAACCCGACAGCGGCGATGAAACGAGCTTTTCGAATTACCGTCGTGACGGCGATGAGCATGGCTCCGATGCCAACGATGATAGGGGTAAACAGTCCGATGCCGAGTCCCTGAAGCTGACCTTGTCCTGCCGCAGGCTGATTCCAGAGTGTCCAGACTGAAACAGCGATGGCAGCTACTCCGGTAAGAAATGGAAGAGACGCACTCGCGGGTCCATTGCGCAGCACGATCACCAGTCCGAGTAGACCTAAGCCGAGCGCAATCGCGACAGCGACTGCAAACTGGCGCCTCTGATTCTGGCGATGCCCTTCTTGATCGACCTGCGAAAGAAAGCGCTGCACAGCAATCTCGTTCGCGCGCTTTGCGGAATCGATCGCTCCTTTTGCTCTCGCGCTTGTGTCTCTAGACTCAGCCGTCGGACTCCCTTTTGCGCACAGCTCCTCATGCAGCCTCCGCAGCGTGTTCAGTTTGTCTTCGGTTTCGTGCGACGTGCTGAGTGCGTCGAGTACTGGTAACAAGAGCGCTCGTCCGCTCGATGTGGAGAGTGAAGCGATAGAGGGAGCCTCGGTCGAAACGAGAGCGAGACGGTCCACAAGCTCTTTACGATAGCGTTCGGCTTCGCTCCCGGCCGCGCTGAGCATCGCTGCACTACAGCGCCGTTTGGCTTCGCCTCTCCACCAGTCGACATCGATCCCACTTCGCATCAAGTCGACAGCCTCCGGCGGCGCCATCCGACATACCCATTCGAGCTCGATCGC
>PLXG01000278.1 GCA_003153195.1 Myxococcales bacterium | reverse complement strand
TTTCGCACGCACTGGCCGGCCGATCAAAGAAGTGTTGCTCGATCAATCGGTGCTGGCCGGCGTAGGAAATATTCAAGCCGCCGAAGCGATGTGGCGCGCCAAGATTCATCCGCGGAAGCGAGCGTACGATCTCGATGCACGCGAAGTCGGTCGATTGGCCAAGGGAATCGAATCTTCGATCGCCGATTCGCTGGCCGAGCTCGATCGCCCGGAGATCCAGTACGTCGAAGAGGGTGGCGACAATCCATTTTCAGTATACGCCAAGCAAGGTCAGCCCTGTCCGCGCTGCCGAGCCAAACTGGTGCGCATCGTTCAGGCCGGGCGCTCGACCGTCTTCTGTCCGAAGTGTCAGCGCCGCTGAGCGCGGCGGCGAACCAACAAAAACAGCACGAACGCCAATCCAAACGCGCCGGGAAACAGCCACGCCTGTGAAACTGCGCCGGTGCTACCGAACTCGCACCCCGATTTCTTCGGCGGGATGTAGACGATGTTTCCACTGTCGCCGGCACCGTCGAACAGCGCGCTCGCATCGCCGAGTGACAGATCGGTTGTGGCGCCAGAATGAAAGATCGAAAGTCCAAAGATCGAATCGGCGAATGAAGTGACCCCGTGTACGTCGGTGACCTTGACCCGCAAAAACGCCACCGACATATTGGGCAGCGCGCTCACGTCCCAGTTCCAGCTGGTGGTTCCGTCGACGTTGGGCGTGCCCTGCACATCGCTCACGATAGGCGTCGGCGGATCGTTCACATGATCGACATCGTCGAGCCCGTACGATAGGTCGATGTGGAGGGGACCCTCACCAACGGCGTACCACTGCACGCTGTAGCTGGTGTCGAAGGCGCCGAATCCATCGGGCCGAAGCACTAACACCACCGGCGGCGTGGTGTCCGATCCGTGCGTGATCCGAATCGGCGTGTTGCTCACGTTGTAGATGTGAAATGGCGGGTCGTTGTTGACCGCGATGATCCAATAACTTCCGCTGGCCACCTGCGACGTATCCCAGTCGAAGCTGTTGCGGCAATCGCGCGGTCCGCCCAGATCGGGACAGATGACGCTCGCGTCGGTGGAGCAGTCACAGGCGGTCCAAATTCCCTGCGCATTGGCGATCGGCGTCGCGTTCGCTTCGATGGTATCGGCGGTGACTTGATAGGTTGGCGAGTGATCGAAAAAATAAAAGCTGAAGCGACCGGTGGGATCGATATCGCCATCGTTCCAAGCGATGGTGTACTTGCCGGCGCTCGGGGTGGCGGGCGCGTAACTCGAGTCGAGAATCGAAATTCCGCCATCGGTGGGCGTGGCCGGAAGCGGCGGTGGCATGGTGTAGCTCGCCTTGGCTGGAACGGCACCGATGTGCGCACGGGCCGATTGCGGCAACGCCGTCATCGCGATCAGCGAAATGAAAAATGCGCGCCGCATCACCGCTCAGCCTACTCCAACTTTGGAATCACCTGCGAGCCTGATCTGCGCGATCGCCACCGCGGACAAAACAAAAGCGATTCCGGTGAGCCCGCGCGGGCCTGGCCATTCACTTGCGCCCCAAAGCGCGAGCGCCATCAAGGTGGCAAATACCGGCTCGAGCGCAAAGACGATGGCCGCACCGGTCGCGCTCATGCGCGCCATCGCCCACATCTGACCGGCCGAGGTGATGGCGGTGCAGACCACGCCCATATAAAGGAGCTCGGTGACGAAACGAGGTGAAAACAGGAGCGGTCGCGCCTCCAGCATGAGCACCGGCGTATGCCAAATCGGCGCCAGACGCTGGGCCACCATCCACGCCAGCGCGTAGATCAAGGTTCCCCACGCAACTTGCGTGGTTGCGAAGAGTAGCGCGTTTTTTCCGCGCGAACGCCGTGACATCTCGACGATGGTGAAGCCGAAGGTGAGCGCGCAGGCGAAGGTGCACAGATCGCCGGGATTGAAACGCAGCGCCGCACCGGGATAGCTGAGCAGCCCGAGCCCGATGCTGGCGCACACGATGGCCACGATCTGCGCCCGTGTGGGCCGCGCACGATAGAGCAGCATCGCGCAAAGTGGCGTAAGTGGCACACTCAGCGAGGTGATGAACGAAGACTTCGACGCAGTGGTATAAACTTGTCCGACAACCTGCAGAAATAGCCCGAGCGCATTGAGCGCCGCCACGATCAACCCGTCGACCACGGTGGCGCGATCGAGGGAGCGCAGCTTTCGAAAGCATAAAAGCGCCAGCGAAAGCGCTCCGATGGCGAATCGCAAGGTCAGATAGCCGAGCGGCGGATTCTGAGCGATCAGATCTTTGGTGACGATGAAGGTCGAGCCCCATAGCACCGTCACCAGCGTGAGGACGAGTGCCGGGCTCAACGTCCTTTGACGATCGCCATGCCGGCGAGCTCGTCGCAGCGCTCGTTTTCGGGAACCCCCGCGTGGCCGGCGACTTTCACCAGACGCAGATCGCTGAACTTGTTGGCCACCGCGCGCAGCTTTTCCACCAGCTCTTTGTTGGCTTTGGCCTTCCATCCGGCGCCCAAAAGTCCCAGCGCGTACGAAGAGTCGGAGTGCAGGATCACCGTACGATCGATCGGGCAGTTTTCGAGCGCGCGCAAGATCGCGGTCAGTTCAGCAATGTTGTTGGTACCTTCGCCGAGATATTCGGAGATCTCGCGGCGATCTTTGCCATCGATGATCACCGCGCCAATTCCCATTGGGCCAGGATTGCCGGTGCAGGCGCCATCGGTATAGACGATCACCGTGTCGTCGGGAACCGCGGCGACCCTCACCGTGCGTCCGACCGCCTTGTGCGGCTCGGCGGATTTCACCGGTGAATCGCCAATTTCCGAATCAGTGGCGGTTTCGGGAGTGGGATCGACGGAGAGATTTCGTGAGCTGGCGCGATAGGATTTGCCGCCCTTTTGATAGCGGATCTCCACTCGTCCATCGGGCGACTGGGCGAGTTGTCCGCTCGGGGTCGACTTCACCCAAACGCGATCTCCTCGAAGCAGGCGTGTGACCCACGGCATTTTGAGTCAACCTATCATATTTGCGGAGGAAAATTAGCGGCTTTTGCGCCGGGATCTGCTTGACAGCGGCGGGGGGCCTCTCTATAAACGCGGGTCTTCATTAGAGAGAGAGGCTCGATTGCATCGATTGCGAAATCTTAGTTTCGGTTTGGCGGTTGCGATGGTGTTTGTCGCGGGCTGCAAGAAGACCTCTGGCACCGGCGCCGCCAAGGAAGATCTGGCGCTCGTTCCCAAAGAGTCGCAGATCGTCTTCATGGGCAATGTCGCGCGCATGCGCAACACCGCCATGTGGCGCAAGCTGCTCGACTACCGCGACGGAAATCCCGCTGCGAAACAAAAGTTCGACGACCTCACCAAACGCTACGGATTCGATCCACTCAAAGAGATCGATTCGTTCTTCGGCGCGTTCCCCGGTGCGGTCAGCGACGAAAAAGAGTTCGCCCTGCTGGTGCGCGGAACGTTCAACAAGGACAACATTGAAAAGGCGCTCAGCCAGGTCGCGAAAGACGAAGGCCATCCGCTGGTGATGAGCGATCACGGCGGCAAGAAGCTCTACACCGACGCTCAGGGCGAGCTGTTCGGCAGCTTTCTCGATCCGAAGTCGATCCTCCTGGGCGGCAAACAGTGGTCCGGTCGAGTGATCGACATTGCCGACGGAAAAGAGCAGGGCAGCGCCAAAGAGAATCCCGATCTAACCACCTATTTCAAGCGGGTCAAAACGTCGGACGCTTTTTGGGCCGTGGGCCTGGTGCCGCAAACGCAGCGCGACCAGATGAAGGGCGATGCGCGGCTCTCGGCGCTGTCGGGAATGAAGGCGGTCTTCGGATCGTTTGATCTGGCTTCGGGGCTCACCGCCGATCTCAACGTCGAGCTCGGCAGCGAGCAAGAGGCAAAAGATCTGGCTACGCTCGCCTCGACCCAGCTCACCGATGCGCGCAAGAATCCGCAGATCATGTTGCTCGGATTCGGCGGCGTGTTCGATGGCGTGAAGATCGACTCCAAAGGTCCGACCTTGCACGTCGCGATCAACTTCAATCAAAAACAGGTCGACGATTTGTCGCATAGCATCGAAGCGCTGCTCAGCTCGTTTGGAGCCGGTGCGCTCGGACAGATGGGCGGAGGCCCTCCGTCAGGGATGGCCTCGCCGGGCATGGCTCCACCGGGAATGGCCCCAACGGGAATCGCTCCGCCGGGCATGGCACCGATGGGAATCGCTCCGCCGGGGTTGGCTCCCTCGGGAGTGCCGAGCCCGACTGCACCGACGGCGGATCCCAAGAACGGCGGAATGGTTCCAAAACTTCACGCACCCACGCTTTAGAGGAGTAGAACGATGGCTACCGAAACCAAGAAGAAGACCCCGTTTCTGGATCGCAAGGCGGTCCATGACACCAAGGAAAAGCTGGTCGATGTCGTGATCGGTTTGCTCGGCCAAATCGGCCGCGGCGAAGACGACAAAGACGTCTGGAAGGCGCGCATGCTTGCGGTGTCGAACAAGAAGCTCATGCGGCTTCATGACGTCGCCGGCGAGATCAAGACCAAGTTCGGCTCGATGGAAAAGTTGGCGGAAGCAGCGGCAACGGCGCTCGGTCGCGCCAAAGACGCGCACTATCGCGATCGCTTGGCGAAGTTCACGCCGGCCAAGCTTCTCGACATGGTCCGCATCGCGCAGAAGAAGGTCAAGCCGACCGCTCCGGCCAAGACGCCCAAGCCGAAGAGAGCCCCCAGCAAGAAGAAGGCTGCTTAACCCGCGACGATGGTTCTCGGAGTCGTACGCGGCGCAGTTTGGGGCGCACGCCAGGCGTCTGGTCTCGAAGGCGAAAAACTAATCGAAGTCGAAGTGCCGGGCGGCGGGACGAAAGTCGCGATCGATCGGCTCGGCGCCGGTCCGGGCGATCGGGTGATCCTTGCCCACGGCTCGCGCGTTCGCGATCTAACCATCGGCGAATCGATTCCAGAGAAAGACATCGTCATTGCCATCGTCGACGGTACTTCGTTGGACGTCGCGCAATGATCTTGGGACGGGTGGTCGGCGAAGTGTGGGCCACGCGCAAGCACGCCACGCTCGAAGGGCGCAAACTGCTCATCATCGCGCCCTACGTTTGGTATGCGCCTTCGGCCGAAGTGGGCCAGCTGGTGGCGGTCGACACAGTGTCCGCCGGCGTGGGCGACGACGTGGTGGTTTGTATGGGCGATCCAGCGCGTCGTCAGCTCGGTGCTGCCAACATCGCGGTGGAAGCGGCTGTGTGTGCGGTAGTCGATCGCACGGAGCTCGCTCCCGAAAACGAGCGCGGCAAACGTCCGCTCACTTTTCTCGGCGGTCTTCCGCATTCGGCGGAAGATGGCTCTACGAAACATCCTGCGAGGCGTCCATGATTCGGGGACGCGTGATCGGTGATGTGTGGGCCACGCGAAAAGCGCCGGGCCTGAGTGGAAGACGTCTGGTGCTGGTGGGCATCGCCAACGAAGATCGTGTGATGGTCGCCATCGATACACTCGACGCGCGTCAAGGACAGGAAGTTTTGATCTCGGTGGGATCGGGCGGACGCAACGTGCTCAAACCCGGCCCAGACAACCGCGAAGTTTTGTGCGACGCGGCCATTGCGCAACTCGTCGATGGAGAGAGCTGATGTTTCTCGCCAAAGTGATCGGTAATGTGTGGGCCACCGTGAAGTGGCCCGACCTCGGGGGAATGAAGTTGCTTCTGGTTCGTCCCTACACGCTCGCCGATCTAGGCGGCAAACCCGACAAGAACGCGCCGACGCACGACGCGGTGGTGTGCGCTGATGCACTCGGTGCCGGCGTGGGCGAAGACGTCATCATCGCTTACGGACATGCCGCGCGCGTGGCCATGACCGAGCTGCTCGCCGAAGGCGAAAAGCCACAAGTTCCCATCGACGCCGCGGTGGTGGCCATCGTCGATAATTTTGCGTCCGAATAATTTGCTGTTGCGCTACTGAATGACGGGCGCGGAAGTCTTCACGCCGGCGCCGTACCAACCTACCGATTGACTGGCTAGCATGGTGGTCGCGCCGGTGGTCGGCGAGATCTCCATCACCTGTCCGCCCGACGAGAATCCGTAGAGCTTGTCCTTCCAAAAGCCGAGTCCCCAAATTGCTGAGGTCATGGTGTCGCCGACCAAGGTGGCGGCGCCGGTGGTGGGATCGATCTTGGCGATCCAATCGGTGCTCGACTGCGACGTGCGGACGGTGGCAAAGGTGCCGAGCCCGGTCACCGACACTAGGTCACCACTCGATGAGATTCCACTTCCGTAGCTGCCCACTGAAGTCGACGTTCCGGTGGTCGGATCGATTCGAAATAGCGCGCCCGCTTGCGACGACGCCACCAAAACCTCGTCCCCGTTATCGAGGGGAATGAACGAAAGACCATTGGTGCCCGCACCATTAAAGGTGGAGAGCATCTGACATTTGGCGGTGGAAGGCTCGATGGCGTAGACGGCAAAGAAGGAGACGCCGACCAATTTTCCGTCTTTGTTGACCGCAACGTCAGTCATCTGGTCCACGCCGGAGGGCGGCCACTGAAACGGCGCCACGATGGTGACCGCGAGCGTGGTCGGATCCATGGTGTAGAGCGTCGACGACGAATGCGCGTAGATCACGTCGGGGCTCACGTTTCCGCCGCCGCCATCGGTGATGAGGGCAACGTCGCCGTCACCGTGCGACAGGTCGGAGCTGGTGGATCCGTCGCCGTTCGGGCGGCCGGATGCTCCACAGGCGGAAATAGAAAATATCAGACCTAAACAGGTGAGACGCTTCATGTGCTCGCGAGTTTACAGGATCACGCCGCCGCAAGGAACGCGTTGGCAACGTGCAGCGCGGAGGAGTCCAAAGCCCCAGTTCGTCGCTTCTTGGATGGCGCACGGCCTCTTCCAGGACCCAATGATAACCGCTGGTTGCTGGTCATTTCAGCAGGGGATCGATGCCTGTGCTTTTCTCTGCTCAGGAACTGCGATAGGCTGCCGCGCGTCGAGAATGCCACGAGTTATCAGCCACTCAGAGGTCGAGAAGGTCGGTCAAGGCGGCACGCTGACCGTCGACGAAGAGGCGATTTTGACGCCGCTGGCGGCGGAAGTGGCGCGCGCGCGCAATGTTCAGATCGTGCGTGGTGCGCGAGCGGGCGGCACCGACGCACAGATGCAGATGATTCGCCAGGTGACGCAGCAGGTGGTCGAGAAGATGGCTGATGCGGATCCCGCCGTCTTAGAGGCGGTGATCGGCGAAGTGGTGGGCGCGCTCGAGAGCTCGCCCGACGGGCTGGTCGAAGTGGGACCCAACATCGACTACTGTGCGATGTGCGTCGAGCAAGAGCGATCGCGCCATCGCGCGCGCGCGGTGCTCACCATCACCGGGCGCAATCAAAAAGGGATCGTCGCGCACATCACCTCGCGGATCGCCGATTTTGGCGGCGACATCCTCGATATCTCGCAGACTTTGGTGGGGAACTTCTTCACCATGATCATCATCGTCGACGCCAAGAGTCCAAGCGTCCCGTTCGAAGAGTTCAAAAACGCCGTCGAGAAGAGTGTCGCCGAAATGGGCCTCGGCTGCATGATGATGCACGAAGACGTAGTCGCTTCGCTGCATCGGGTGTGAGTCGACTATGATCTACGAGTCTGAAGAGCTTCGATCGACGCTGCGGATGATCGAGGCCGAGCACCTCGACATTCGCGCCGTCACCATGGGCATTTCGCTGCGCGATTGTCCGACCGCCGACCTCGACTCGACTTGCGAGCGGGTCTACGAAAAGATCACGCGCTCGGCGGCCAATTTGGTCAGCGTGGCGAGTGACGTTCAGAGCTCGCTCGGCGTGCCGATCACCAACAAGCGCATTTCGGTCACGCCGATTGCGCTGGTCGGCGAGCCCACGCGCGCGCCCAGCTACGTGCCAATCGCCCAAACCCTCGATCGCGCCGGCGCTGAGCTCGGCATCGACTATGTCGCCGGATTTTCTGCGCACGTTGAAAAGGGGATGACCCCGGGCGACGCGGTGCTGCTCGACTCGATTCCCGAAGCGCTGTCGGTCACTCAACGAGTTTGTTCGTCGGTCAATGTCGCCACCACGCGCGCCGGCATCAACATGGACGCAGTGGCCCACATGGGTCGCATCATCAAGATGTTGGCCGAACGTACCGCCGATCGCGGTGGCATCGGTTGCGCCAAGTTGGTGGTGTTCGCCAATATTCCCGACGACAACCCGTTCGTCGCTGGCGCACTCCACGGCATCGGCGAAGGTGATCGCGTGATCAACGTCGGCGTCTCCGGTCCGGGCGTGGTGCTGTCGGCCATTCGCCGTCTGCGCGAAAGCGGACGGCGTGTCGACCTCGGCGATGTGGCCGAAACCATCAAGCGGATGTCGTTCAAAGTGACCCGCGCCGGCGAGCTAATCGGTCGTGAAGTGGTCCGACGTCTCAACGTGGCCAGCGGCGACTCAGCCGAATCGGGCGTGCGTTTTGGAATCGTCGACTTGTCGCTCGCGCCCACGCCGGCCATCGGCGATTCGGTGGCAGAAATTTTGGAAGCGCTGGGGATCGAGCGCACCGGTGCACCCGGTACCACCGCCGCGCTGGCACTGCTCACCGATGCGGTAAAAAAAGGCGGTGTGATGGCGTCGTCCTACGTGGGAGGACTTTCCGGCGCGTTCATTCCGGTCTCGGAAGATCACGCCATGGTGCGCGCAGTCGAGTGCGGCGCTCTCTCTTTGGAAAAGCTCGAGGCGATGACCGCGGTCTGCTCGGTCGGGCTCGACATGGTGGCGGTGCCGGGCTCGACGACGGCCGAAACACTTTCGGGCATCATCGCCGACGAAATCTCCATCGGCGTGGTCAACAACAAGACCACCGCGGTGCGAATCATTCCAGTGCCGGGCAAAGAAGTCGGCGACAAGGTGGAGTATGGCGGACTTCTGGGATCGGCGCCGATCATGCCGGTGTCGAAGTTCAGCTCGAGTGACTTCATTCGCATGGGTGGGCGCATTCCCGCGCCTTTGATCTCGCTCCGAAATTAGAATGAAGGCGTCGTTTGTCGCCGCGATCTTGGTCGCGCTCATAGAATGGGCGATGCCGGCTCACGCGGCTGAGTTTCATTACGTCGCGGCCGGGACAGCGGCCAAGTCCACCTGCATCGCGTCACCCGGTTGGCAGACAACTTCATTCGACGAACGAAATTGGTCGACGGTCGCGCCCGACGGCGGTGTCTGCACCGGAACCAGATTCCTACGCTGGCATTTTGTCGTGGGAAACGAGCTCGACGCGCTCTCGATATTGACCATCCGCGCGCACTACTGGCACGGCCTGGCCGCTTATGTGAATGGAGTGGAGGTGACGCGAAGGCACCTCGATGCCAACGCGGACGCGAATGCGTTGGCGTCCGAAGTGCAAGGGCCAGAGTTCGAGAAATTGTTCATCGCGATCCATCACGGACTCTTGCATCGCGGAGACAATGTGCTGGCGGTCGAGGTTCATCCGCGAACGCTCGGCCACGAAACGCAGCTGGAGCTCGAGCTCGAAGGCGCCGATGGAGCGCATATCGTACTTGGGCCCTATCTGCAGCGGGTGAGCGAACAGGAGGCCTTCGTGGTCTTCGACACCGACCTTCCAGCCATCGCTGAGCTCGACTACGGATCGACGGCGGCGTACGGCACCCGTCGTTCGGACAGTGCGCCGCAGATTCATCACTCGCTTCGGTGCGGTGGCCTCACCGCCGCGACCGTTTATCACTATCGTGTGAGCTTGCGACTACCGAGCGGTTCCATGGTGACCGCGGACGACGCGCAGTTTCATACGCCACCGCGCGCCGGTCAGCCGCTACGATTCATCGTCTATGGGGATGTGCGAAGTGGACACGACGTACACGGTCAGATCAATCGGTCGATCCTGGCAGACGATCCAGACTTGGCGATCATGACCGGAGATCTAGTGGATCGCGGATCGGACCAAGCCGATTGGCAGCGCTATTTCGAAATTGCTGCGCCCCTGCTCAGGCAGGTGCCGGTCTTTCCCGCGTCGGGCAATCACGATCTCTATCATCTGAGCCATGGCGGCGATCAGTTCATGCAGATCTTTCGCGGCAAGACGCAAGCGAGCGAAGACGATGGCGCCTATTATAGCTTCGACTTGGCGGGCGTACATTTTGTTGCGCTCGACTCATCGCATTATCACTCGGAGAAGCAGCTCGCTTGGTTCGAACGCGATCTGGCCGACGCCGAATACACTCACGCGCGGGCCATTTTCGTCTATGCCCACGAAGGTCCCTATTCGTCGGGGATGCACGGAGACAGCGCGATCTGTACGCAGAGCTACGTGCCGATCATGGAGCGGCATCACGTCACCATTTTCTTTGGCGGACACGATCATCACTACGAGCGCGGAAAAGTGGGAACGCTCGACTACGTAGTCTCGGGCGGCGGCGGCGCCGATTTGCGCCCAATGCGCTGCTCGATGGGCGGCTCGATGGGAAGCTCGATGGGTGGTGGCGGTACAAAACGAACTTGTCCCGCGCGGGTGCACGCCATCGTCAACGAGCATCACTACATTGTCGTCGAGGTACTGCCGCACTTCATACGAATGTGTCCTCGTCGGCCCGACGGTGCAGCGCTCGAAGCCTGCACTGAGTTTCCGCTCGCTAAACGCTGAGCCTCAGGCAAACGATCAATCAGATCTTCTTGGCCGGCCGCGGAGGATGTTTTCCAGTGCGTAGTGCAACAAACTCATCTTCGGTTTTGCAGAGCAAATAGGGATTGGAGCTGAGCTCCCAGCCGATGGTCGAGGTCTCGGTGGCGCCATAATTGTGTCCCGGGAAAACACGCGTCTCTTCCGGAAGCGCGGCAAGTTTCTGCAAGCTACGCCAAAGCACACGTGGATCGCCGCCAGAAAAATCGCTGCGACCGCATCCACCGATGAAAAGCGTATCTCCGGTGATGACTGCTCCGTCCGCTAGATAGGAAATGCCGGCCACGGTGTGGCCGGGCGTCGAAATGGTTTCGATCTTGTTCGCGCCGAGTGGAATCTGTTCGCCGCCATCGAGCGGTTCAATCTGGGCCGACGGTGAAGCCCTTTGAGTGATCTCGACTTCGCCACGTCCGACGTACACTTTCGCGCCGGTCGCCTTCACCATCTCATCGACGCCGTCTACGTGATCGTGATGCGAGTGGGTGACGAGAATTTTGGTAATGCGCAGGTTTCGTTCGCCTGCCATTTTGAGCAGTGTGTCGACTTCGAATGCCGGATCGACCACCGCGCATTCGCCGCTCGACGCGAAGATCAGCTCGTTGAAATTCTGCAGCAGCCCCACCTCGATTTGAACGATTTTCAGTGGCTCAGGTGGCAACGGATTGGCTCCCTTGTGTTAGGCTCCCTTCATCATGCGCATCTCGGACCGCCTGTCGAGTGGGAAGCGCTGCTTCTCGTTTGAGTTCTTTCCGCCAAAAACCGACGAAGGGATGCGCGCACTCTTTCAGACGTTGCGCGAGCTGGCTGACCTGGATCCGGGATTCGTCTCGGTCACCTACGGCGCCGGCGGTTCCACCAGGCAACGCACGCTCGAGATCGTCTCATCGATCAAGCGCGAGAGCGGAATCGAGGCGATGGCGCATCTGACTTGCGTCGGACACACTCGCTCGGAGTTAGCCGACATTTTGGCGCGCTTTCGGGATGCCGGGATCGAAAATGTGCTCGCGTTGCGCGGAGACGCACCCAAAGATGCGCTCACGTTTCAGGCAGCCCCTGACGGATTTTCGCATGCATCGGAGCTGACCGGTTTTGTTCGAGAGCGCGGTTTTGATTTTTGCCTGGGTGGTGCTTGTTATCCTGAAGGCCACCTGGAATCGCCCACGCGCGATGAAGATCTACAAAATTTGAAGCGCAAGGTCGACGCCGGCGCGGAGTTTTTGATCACGCAGCTCTTTTTCGACAACGCCTTTTATTTTCGCTTCGTGGAGCGTGCGCGTGCCGCCGGAATCCGCGTGCCGATCGTGCCGGGCATCATGCCCATCACCAACTTCGAACAGATCGATCGCTTCACGCGCATGTGCGGCGCCACCATTCCGATGAAACTTCGCTTGGCGCTCGAGCGCTGCAAGGACGATCCCGAAGCAATCTTGGAGCTGGGGGTTGCACACGCCACCGTCCAGTGCGTCGAGCTCCTGAAAGAGGACGCCCCCGGTGTGCACTTCTACACGCTGAACCGCTCGCGCGCCTCCCGCATGATCGTCACCGCCCTCGGCTCACTCTCCTAAGGCTCCCTCTCCAACTAGGGGTCACTCTCCATCAATTCAAGTAGCTAAAACCAATGATATTTTGAGGGTAAGCGCGCGTTTTGCCGATACGAAACCTCTGTACAGATTCGTTTATAAAATGCGCGGTTGCTTCGAATTTAAACGTAAAATTAACTACCTACGACCTAGGAGAGGGACCACTTTGAAGTTGAGTTGGGCGGCGCCGACGTTGTCGGCCGAGTCCATGGCGCGCACCGCGAGGGAGTGGAGGCCGGGCGAAAGATTGACTGGAAGCTTGAACGAAAAATCTTCGGTGGCCTCGTCGAAAATTCCATCCCGCGGCGCAAATGGCTGCCAGTCGCCACCGTCGATTGAATAGGCCAGCTCGGAAATCGCGGAAAAACTATCGAGCGCGCGCCCGGTTGCCGACGGAAAGCTCACCTTGAGCCCTTCGACTTCGGGCTTGCGATTGTCGACGAGAAAACTGTTCGAGATGAGAGAATGTTCGAGCGCCTCTTCCTTGGGATTCGATCGCTCGTCGGACACCGTGACCTTCAAAACATAGTTCCCGTCGGGAATCGACTCGGTGTTCCACTCGTACTCAGCGCTCTTGAGTGGCTCGGGACCGCCGAGCGGTTTCCAGTTGGTCTCGTTCTCTTCATGAAAGAATAGTCGGTAGACCAGCTCGTCTTCGTCGGTATTTTCGGTCTTCCAATGTAATTTCAAAAGTGGTGAGCGCGGTTTTCCCGCACGTGCCGATGCGCCATGCTTGGCTGCGGCCTCATCGCCAATCGCGATCTCGGTAACGCGCGGGCGTTGATTTTGCGGTTGGTAGTAGATTTTGATGTGCCGCAAGAGCGACTTCTGCCCCGCGAACCCGACGCGCAGTTGCAGATACCTCGCGTCCGGCGAGCTGACCTTGCCTTCGCCGCCTTCCGAAATCTTTTCGCTCTTGGCCGGCGCTTGCCAGCTCGACCAGGTCTTGTCGGGCCGCGAGGTGTTGCCGGAGCGAGTCTCGATGGTGAGTCCGCCTTGCCCGGTCCAGCGCACATGGCCGAAGCGCGCCTGAAATTGTGCGTCGAGCACTTTGGAGACGTAGTTGGCGTTCTTGGGCGAATCGCCGCCAATCTCGTAAACTGCGCCGGCATCGCCGGTTCCGATCGCGCGATGAGGACCGCTCATAGCGAGCGTAAGGATTTGTCGCTCCGGCTCATCGATGGCGGTGATCACCGTGCGATCCGGTTTGATCAAATAGACCCGACCGTTCGCGCCCGCCGCCGCATACACACTGCCGTCGGTCTCCGAGTAGAGCGCGGTAAAATAGCCATCGGCGAGCGCAAGAAGCTGTTCGACGCGCCCATCGGGATCGACGCGATAGATCGCGCCTTTTCCTTTGCGATCGCGCGCGGGAAGCGTCGAGCTACCCGAGCCGCTCGCTGACGGCGTCGGTAGCGTCATCTTGGTGCCGCGCGAAGTCGTGCTGGCGGTGGGCAGCGTGATGCCGCCCGATTTCTGGAATTCGTTCACCGCGACATAGAGCGTGGAACCTCGACTGGCGATGGCGCGAATCTCGTCACCTTCGAAGTCTTGAATGGCGCGGACCTTGGCGCCGTTTCCTTCCGGCGTGATTCGATACAAGATCGCCTGATCGGCGCTGCCGGCGTAAAGCGATCCATCTTCCCCGCGAATCAGCGACAGAACGTGCTTCTCACCGGTGTCGTAAAGAACGCGGCTCGAATTGGTCTTGGTCAGATCGATGGCAAAGATTTTTCCATTCGGACCGGTGCCGGCATACAGCGTCTTCTTCGCGCCGTCGTAGGCCAGCGCCCAAACATGCTCGGCGTCGAGCTTGGCCAGCTCCTTCGATTTACCATCGGTGTTCATGGCGAACACTCGACCGCCCGGCATACCGCCCGCATAGATCGTACCGTCATTGCCGAGCACCAGCGCGGTGACCAGCACTGCGTCGACCTTGCCCTGCTTCTTCAGCTTTCCCTTTTGATAGCTGTAAATATTTCCCTGATCGCCTGTGCCGAAGTAGATGGTTCCGTCGGGCGCGGTCGCCGAGGAATAGACCACGCTCTCCGCAACTTCGACGCGGGTGGTGGCAAGTCCGCCGCGCGCTTCACCCAGTGATGAGAGAAATACGCCGGTCGATTCACCCTCTTCGAAGTCTTTGTAGCTCGCGAGCGTGAAGCTGCGCGTGGTGACCGCGCCGGCGGGAGAACTGGAGACGAGCAGTATGGATGAGATGAACGCAACGCAGAGGAGGGTTCGCAAGGAGGCTCCGTTGTCTATTGGGTCTGATCGTCTCGGACGCGGACGGTGATCTCTTGTTTTCCCTGCACGATGCAGTCGATGGGCTCGACCATGCGGGACGCCCGCTTGAAGGTATCGCCGCGACGACTGGAAGCACCCGGCCTTAGCGTGTCGATGACCGAGCCGGGAAGATCGGGAATCACATTCCCGCGCAGGGTGACGCCCTCATCGGCGGTTTCCAAACTGACCACGATCGATCGCGCCGGAAACGATTTTCGTAAATTGTCGATCAGACCCCCGAGCGTCTCCGGTGGCGCAACCTCTGGCTTGGAAAGATTTCCAGCGGTGACCACCACCTTCACCACTTGACCGGCGAGCGAGCGCGGAACTTCCAGCGGAATCGCCTTCACATATTCCTGGCCGGCGTACGGTCGCAGCGTGACGTAAAGGCTGGGTCGACTTCCTGGATCGAGCTCGTCGGAGTTGAGCGAGACGCCCACGATCTCGGCGACGTTGGCTTTGTAGTCGACATCGACCTGCACGTCGATGCGGTCGAGGTTGGCCGGCTGAAACGGATTGAACAAAATATCGCCGATGGCCTTGAGTCCCGTCGAGGACGCCAGCGTGCGCGGAGAAACTCCGTCAGGTGAAAAGACGTTGTCGGTCAGCTCGAGCGTCTTGTAGCCGCGCACATCGAGACGCGATCGAACGATGATAGTGGCGTCGGCCACGTCGGAGGCGGCGGTTTGCGCGGCGTTGGCGATCACCGTGGCGGCCAGCATCGGGGTCAAGAAGCGATGGCGTACCACTTCAGTGTGAAAGGTGTGATCGGTTCGTCCCGGCCCACCAACGGTGACCGTGACCGGAATCATCTCGGCCTTTTCACCGGTGTCGCCGATGATGCCCGACTGTCGATCTTGCAACAGAGATCCGATCTCTTTCAGTGGCGAGGCGAGCTTGAACGACGAAGAGAGCGCCGACATGAATGCATGAATTTCCGCCGTGGCGATCGGAAGATAAATTTCACCGAGATTGAACATCGGATGACCGAAGGCGAGCACCTTCGATCCCGAAACGTGCGTGACCGTTCCGGTTCCCACTGCGCTCACGTCTCCGCGTACCAGCTCGACTGCGATCGATCCGCCCGCTTCGAACTGCGAAGGACCTTTGTTGTTGGCCGCGCCGGTTCCGCCGGCCGCCAGCGGTGTCATATGAAACGGCTCGAACGCGCGCTCGAGCTCGGTGAACGCTGCCGACCCGAATCCGGCCAGCGACAGCGGTACCGACGCGCGCACCAAGCGAGGCGAATCACCTTCGGTGAGTCGCGGTGGAAGCGGCAGTCCGGCCAACAGCGAATTGGAGTCTCGGCGCGCGCGCTCGTTCGCCCGCTGGGCGATCAGATCATCCACTGACGGCTGTCCCGCCTGTGCCTGTGCCGGTGATCGATGACGGCGATCGAGCGACGCTTCCGCCGAGGGCGTTTGCAGTCGGCCACGCAGCGGACGCTTGAGCTCCGCCAGCATGGTCTCGATCGGCGTCACGCCGGCGATCGGATCTTTGGCGAAGTGCCAGCCATAGGCCAGCGCGCCGGCCAATCTACCTTCTATATAGATAGGAGAGCCCGACATTCCAGCCACGATGCCGGAGTGAAGCAGGCGCGGATCGTCGGACTGAATCAGGATGATGTCCTGCTTGGGCAAGAAGTTGCGCAGCACACCAATGACGCGAACGTCGAATCGTTCCGGGTGGGTTCCTTCAAAAACGGTGAGCCCATACCCTTTCATTCCGGGTCGAACTTCGCCGAGTGGAATCATCGGCTCCGCCACAGGCGCGCCGGTAGAGCCATGACCGCTTCCGCCGCCTCCACCACGGCCCACCGAAGCCCCGGCTCCAGTCACCGAAGCGAGCGGAACCATAGAGCTCGTGGCAGGCTCGGCCGAAGCCCGCACCGCCATAAAAAAACCGAGTAGCACCAGGTGTTTGGGTGAAAACATCAGACTCATCTGCTTCAAGTGTAGACGGCGTTTTTGGAGGCGTCAAACCGCATTCGCAAACGGCCGGCGAGGACTCGCGCGTTCAGCATGCCGGCGAGGCCGCGAAGGGGGCTTGACCTGGCCCAAAAGTCCGCATAGGGTCGCACCCATGCATATGGTTTTATTCGCGCTTCTGGGTGGAATGTTGAGTTTCGCGGGCTGCGGCGAGCCGTCCTCGGCGAACGTTTTCGTGGGCCACTATCCGGTCATGATTTCGTCTGCGGGCCTGAGCGATCCCGATCTTTTGACCATCACCGAAGGCTCGGGCGATGCGCTCTTGCTCAGCTTCGATGCAGGCATTACCGCCATGGTTGGCGATGCCGGTCTGCGCGCGACCCGCGGAGAAGATGGCGGACTGTCGATTGGCAAGCAGACGGTTCAGATCGATCATTCGACCGGCTCGGTTCAAGGAACGGTGACCGGTTCGGGAACTGTGAACGGCTCCGCCCTGACCGTGACGCTCCATTTCCTCGGCGCGGACGGCACCAAGACCGACTATCAGATTACCGGTACGCGCGACCTCAGCTCCGGCTCGTAACTCCGCGTCTCATCGAACGAGCACGGTCCCGACGGCGCCCGGATCTCGAATCGCTCGCGCCAAATCTCCCGACAAAATGTGAACCGCGCCGACGCCTCGCGTGAGCGTGTCGAACGATTCTTCCAGCTTGGGGATCATTCCGCGCGAGACCGTTCCGTCGGCGATAGCGCGATGAGCTTCCGTGCGCGTGAGCTTGGCGATGCGACTCTGAGGATCTTTCACGTCGGCGAGCACGCCCGGCGTGCTGGTGACGAGGAGCAGGGCGTCGGCAGACAGCGCGATGGCCAGCTGATTGGCGACGATGTCGGCGTTGATGTTGTAAATGTTTCCGCCTTCGTCGTGTCCGAGACAGGCCACCACCGGTAGGTACCCACCGTCGAGAAGTCGCTCGAGGAGTGCCAGATCGAAGTCGGTGACGTCGCCGACGAAGCCCAGATCGATCGGTTCATCCCCGGCGCCGGAAATTTTTCGCGGAGGCCTTCTGACCGCGCGCACCGCGTCGTGCACGCCCACCGGCTTGAGTCCCGACGCACGTAGTCGTGCGCATAGATCGACGTTCACCTGACCCGCGATGGTCATCTTCATGATCTCGAGCGTGGCCGCATCGGTGGCGCGCCGTCCGCCGATGATGCGCGGCTCGATACCGAGACGTGAGGAGAGCGCAGTGGCTTGCGGTCCGCCGCCGTGACTGACGATTACGCGATGCCCATCCGACACCAGTGCCTTTAGATCGCGCGCGATTCCGTCGAGCGCGGCGCCGCCCACGATTTCGCCGCCGAGCTTTACGATCAGCTTCACGGCCAAGATCCTGGATCTTCCAGCGTCAGGCGTTCGTCGAGCCCGAGCATCAGGTTCATGCTCTGAATGGCTTGGCCGGCGCCGCCTTTGATCAAATTGTCGGTGACTGAAAAGCAGGCCACCGTGCGGCGTCCATCTTGATCCGTCTCGTCGGCCAGCGCGAAGCCCACCTCGACGAAATTCGATCCCGACACTGCCGCCACTTCGGGCAGCCGTTTGTTCGGTACCCGCACGAACGGCTCTTGATGATAGGTCTCAGCGAACGCCACCGCGAGGCGATCCCGCGTCACGTCGCCATCGATGTGTGCGAACGCGGTGGCAAAAATACCGCGCGCCAGCGGAGCAGAGATGGGCACGAACCGCAGCTGCAGATTTTTGGCGCCGGCCTGCGTGAGCGTTTCGGCGATCTCCGGAATGTGTTGATGCTCGAGCGGTTTGTAGGTACGCAAATTGACCGAGCGAGTGGGGTGATGGGTGGTCGCGGTCGGAATCACGCCTGCGCCGGAGGAGCCGGTGATGCCGGCCACTTCTCGGGCACCGGCGAGCAGACCCGCTTTGGCCAACGGCAAAAGTCCGAGCTCGATGGTGGTGGCGAAGCAGCCGGGCGATGCCACATATTTGGCCGTGCGAATTTTTTCGCGATTGAGCTCGGGTAAGCCGTAGACAAACTGCTCCAGCAGCTCCGCCGATGGATGCTTCTGTCCATAGTAGCGCTCGTACGATCGAGCATCTTTCAGTCGAAAATCACCCGACAGGTCGACGATGCGCGTACCGGTCTTGAGGATCTCCGGCACTTTGGTGGCTGCGATTTTGTGGGGCAGCCCGAGCAGCACCACGTCCATTCCTTCGGCCGCCTTTTCCGGCGCCAAATTTTCGAATTTCAGCGGCGTCAGCCCTTCTAGGTTGGGATGGGCCGCGGACAGCGACTCGCCCACAAAATCCACCGATGCCACACGTTCCAGCGAAACTTCGGGATGAATGAGCAGCCGGCGAATCAGCTCGGCGCCGCCATAGCCCGAGCCGCCGATCACCGCCGCTCTAAATTTCTTCGCCATGCTTCGATCATAGCGCACGTGCAATAATGATTCGAGTGGAGCGTTCGACGGATATGCGGATTCGCCAGCTCCTGCTGTTCGATCTGCTGCTACTGGCGATCACGATTTTGGTCACCCGCATCGGATGCCTCATTCATGAGGTGGTGGGTCACGCGCTTTTCGCGCATCTGCTGGGCGCGCATCTGCGCTCCATCGAAGTCACACTGTTCGCCGGTGGCTCAGTCGACTGGTGGTACGACTGTGATCGCAGCTGGGCTTATAACTTTTGGCCGACGGCGATGGGGATGCTGCTCAATCTCTTCACCGGAGCGATTGCGCTCGCCTTCGCGCGACGCTTTGAAGGTCGACCGATCTTGGGACCGCTGTGCGCCTTCTTCGGCGCGGGCAGCATTCTTCTACCGCTTGCCTACTGGATCATTGGTCTCTACTACGGCGTAGGCGATCCGGAATCGCTTTGGGTGGCGCATCTTTCGAGCGCGGAATATCTGGCCTTGCGCAGCCATCCTTGGAACGGACTTCGCCTGGCGCTGCCCTTCTTGCCGCTCACGCCACTCATCAGTTACTGGGTGGTTCGGCCCTATTGTCGCATTCAGCAGGCGCGTTTTCCGTCGGCAACTCATCTTGGTCGCGTATGGGTAGGCGTGCTCACCTGCGGCGTGGCCGGCGTCGGATATCTGGCGCTCTATGCGCTCACCGATCGCTTTGTGCCGCAGCATCTGATCGTGTTCGACGCCGCCAAGTTGGCCGCCAAAGAGGCCGCACATCGCGCGCAACCGGTCGGTAACTTTCCCGTGATTCCCGCGGTGGCATTTCTTTATGTGCTCGGTGCGGTGCTGGCGCAGCGAAAAAGCGAATCGGCCTCGTCCGCGAAACCGCTTTCCACGCGTGCGGTGATCTCCGTCGTTCTGGCGGCGGTCGCGATTCTTGCGCTCATTCAGGTTTGCTATTTATGAGCGTCGAGGGTGCCGAGCTCGGCTAGGAGATTCTGCGCCACCTTCAAGCGATAAACTCCCGTCGAGCGCACATCGTCGATCGGATGAATCT
This sequence comes from Myxococcales bacterium, assembly GCA_003153195.1. Classification (GTDB taxonomy): domain Bacteria; phylum Myxococcota_A; class Polyangia; order Palsa-1104; family Palsa-1104; genus PALSA-1153. Next base: position 6,942 of record PLXG01000278.1, on the reverse strand, counting down.
CCTGCTTGAGAAGTCGCTGCGCCGCGGCCAGCGAGCGTCCGCCTTCGCGAAGATAGGCCTCGACCTTGCGCGCACGCACTACGGTGGGACCGACCGATCCAAATGCGATCTGTGGACCCACAGCAGCCATCACCACCTTCGAAATGGCCTGCGCTGCACGCGTGCCGACCTTGCGGAAGATCTGTTTTTGCTTTTGCAGTGGAGCGAGCGGCACCTCGACGCGAACGATGAGCTCATACGGTCTGCGCACGGTCTTGCGATAGCTAGAGTAGAACTCGGTGAGCGGGACCGTTCGTTCGCCGTTCACGCTGGCCAGCACCACTTGCGCGTCCGCCGCTGCCAACACCGGAAGCGAATCGCCCGCCGGTGAGCCGTTGCCGATGTTGCCACCGAGCGTGCCGCGATTCTGAATTTGCACGCCGCCCACCTCGCGCGACGCCTGCACCAAAATCGGCAGATGCTTTTGCACCAGCGCCGATCGAATGCAATCGGTGTAAGTGGTGAGCGCGCCGAAGACGAGCGATCCGCCGGACACGACCGGTGCAGGTCGCAGCTCGGTGAGTCCCCACAGATCGAGAAATCTTCCCTGCAGCGGAACGCCGGCGTTGAGCAGCACGTAAATGTCGGTGCCACCCGCCAACAAAGTGAGTGGCGAGCCGTCCTCGGCGGCGCTGGTCAGCCAATCGATGGCATGCCTCAGCGATTGCGGCTTTACGATCTCGATCCGGTCGGTGGCGGGTTGGCCCATCAGCCGAGCGCCTTTTTGACCGCGTCGTAGATCTTCACGTAGCCGGTACAGCGACATAGATTCCCGGCCAATCCGACGCGAATCTGCTGGAGCGTTGGCTGGGGCGGAAGCGCGCAGGCGGACAGCATCATGCCCGGTGTACAGATGCCGCATTGTGCCGCGTTGCATTCTAGAAAGGCCTTTTGCAATTTTCGCCAACGCGGATTTTGGGCCAATCCTTCGACGGTGAGGATCTTCGTGCCCTCCGCTTGGCACGTTGGCACCAGACAGGAGTTCACCGCCTCACCATCGATGAGCACGGTGCACGCGCCGCACTCGCCTTCGCCGCACCCTTCTTTGGTGCCGGTGAGCTTCAGGTCTTCGCGCAGCGTGTCGAGCAGTCGCTTTCCCGGCGCTGCCGAAATCGCGTGCGCTTGACCATTGACGGTGAGCTTCACCCGAGCACCTTCATGATCCGCTCCGGTGTGGCTGGAATTGCATCGAGTCGGGCGCCCGAAGCATCGCGAATGGCGTTCACGATCGCCGCCGCCGGACCGTCGATGGGGCACTCGCCCACACCTTTGGCGCCAAAGGGACCATTTGGGTAGGGATTCTCCACGATCTCGACGGCGATGTGCGGTGCATCGAGCGTAGTGGGAATGATGTAGTTGGTGAGGTTGGCGTTCTGCATCACACCGTTTTTCATCACCACGTCTTCAAATAGCGCCCAGCCGATGCCTTGCAAAGTGCCGCCTTCGATCTGTCCTTCGGCCAAGAGGGGATGAATCGCGCGGCCGATGTCGATGACGCTGGTGAACGCGGTGCAGCGCGCTTCGTAGGTGAGCGGATCGATCTCCACGTCGGCGAGATTGCATCCCCAGGCGTAGGCGCCGTAGGCGTCGCCCTGATAGGTCTCATCGTTCCATTCGATCTCGCCGGGCTTTTCGTACTGATCGATGATGACCACCGTGCCGCGTTTTTTTAGAAGTGCCTTCGCGCGCTTTTTGAAATCGTCGCCACTTTTATACGGGCCGAGCTCGATGCGCAGCTTGGCCGACGCACGCTGGAGAATTGTTCCGACGATCATGCACGTGCGCGATGCCACCGTCGGCCCGGAGTCGGGCACTTGCGCGGTGTCGGGATCGATGGTCTTCACGAATGCGTAGGGGAGTTCGAGTGATTCGGCCACGATCTGCGCCAGCATGGTGCGCGTGCCTTGGCCGATCTCGGTCGACCCGACTAGCAGACGAACGCCGTCAGGAAGGAGCTCCACGCCGGCGCGCGAGGCCAAGCGAACTTCGCCGCCGCCGGTAAATCCCGAGCCGTGAAAGAACATGGCGATGCCGGTGCCGGCCAGCTTCTTCGTTTTTTTCGAACGACGATGGGCGACTCGATGTTTGGCCAGCGCCTTGTCGAGCACTTCGTCGGCGCTGACGCGATCGTGCAGCACCTGTCCGGTGGCGGTGGTGTCGCCGGTCTGAAAAAGATTTCGTCGCCTGAGCTCGATGGGATCGATCCCCATCACTTCAGCGATGCGATCCATGTGCACTTCGGCGGCGAATTGCGACTGCGGCGCGCCAAATCCGCGGAACGCGCCGTTCGGTGGCGTGTTGGTTTTCATCACTCGCCCGCGAATTCGCACACTCGGGGTGCGATACGGACCGGTGGCGTGAATGGCCGCACGCGAAAGCACCACCGGGCTGAGCGTCATGTAGGCGCCGCCGTCGAGTCGCATGTCGATATCGATGGCAGTGAGCGTGCCGTCGGATTTCACGCCCGCGCGCCAAGTGATGATCGACGGATGGCGCTTGGTGGTGGCGATCAGGTCTTCGTGTCGCTCATAGATCATCTTGACCGGAACGCCCGCTTTTCGCGCCAAGAGGCAGGCGTGGCCGGCCACGATCGACGGATATTCTTCTTTGCCGCCGAAGCCGCCACCGGTAGTGGTCTGCACCACGCGAATCCGCTCGCGATCGAGCCTGAACAATTTTTCCAGCGCCTTCACCACATAATATGGGCACTGCATCGATCCATATGCGGTGACGCCCTCGGGAAATCCATTCGCGCCGGGCAGCGCGATCATGCCGTTGGTCTCGATGTAGAGCTGCTCTTGATGGCCAGTGCGGTAGGTGCCCTCGATGATCTTGTCTGCCAATGCAAGTCCAGCCGCGAGATCGCCGCGCGCGATCGAAAGTTCCTTGAGCACTTCGGTGGCCGTCTCGAAGTCAAGCACCGGCGGCTCTTCTTGATAGGTGATCCGCACGGCCTTGAGGCCTTCCGCCAGCCGGGCGCGATCGGCGTGCGCCAGCAGCGCCACCGGCTCGGTCTGATGCTCGACGCGGTCTACCGCCAAGAACGGCTGGTCTTCGACGATCATCGCCACGATGTTTTTCCCGGGAATGTCGCGGTGATCGACCCAGGTAAAGCCGCTCCAATCGAATGCGGTGTCGCGCTCGACCGAGACAATTCGCCCGCGCGGGATGGTCGTGCGCACGGTGGCGCCGTAGATCATGTGATCGAATTGCATGTCGTCGATGTAGCGCGCCCGGCCGGTGACCTTGTCGGCGCCTTCGGTGCGTGGCACCCGCTTGCCGACCACTTTTAGCCGGCGATTTTTCACCTTCGACATTCGGCGGAATCTAGCCTAGACGTGCAGAGGGTGAAAGAGCTGGTTGTAGAGGGGGTCGGAGGTCGCTCGAGCCTGTTAAGGGATTGAATTAACGTCGATTTACTGACAGTACCACGAGAATCCGACCTGCACTTGACTTTCGGCGCCCCACCTTCGACGTTCTATCTTCTTCATGGACGGACCGCACCCATTTCCGCTGGTTTGGATCGGCTATCCGCTGTTCGCAGCGGCGGCGCTCAACTTCGTTCTCGGCGCGATTCTGGTCGGACAGGCGGCGCTCCGCCAACGCCGGCGGGAATCGATCCTGCCTTACGCGGTGGCCACCTCGTGGGCCTCTTGTCTATTCTGTCTGACAATTGGCGTTGCCTACGTTCGTGCCTCGCGCGGGCTCGACTATGACTTCTACTATCGCGGCGGCTGGGTCGGATGGCTCAACATTCCGGCGATCATTCAACTGCTGTACTGCCTGAAAGGCGACGATCGCCGCCGACGCATCGTGGGTGGCGCGCTGTGGATCGCCTGGACCGCCATCCTGATCCTTTGTCTGACAACTGATTTGGTGGAGACCGGCGCGAGCTCGCTCTATCCGTTCGTCGATCGGCGCGGTCCGTTCGAAACCGCCGGCCGCGCGCTCGGCGCTCTCTGCCTCGGCTACGCGCTTTATATGATGTACGCGATCTATCGAGACAGTCGCGGACGAAGGCGCCAACAGATCAGCTATCTGCTCCTCGGTCTGGCGCTGTACGGTGCCAGCGGGCTTCTCTTCGCCGGCATCTTTCAGTTCGTGGGCGGTCTGCATTTCGATCCCGGGCTGGTGGCGTTCTTCAGCATTGTTTGGACCGGACTTACCTTTTACGCGATCACCCGCCACCGGCTATTCGACATTCGTTTCGTCCTCTCCCGCGGATTGTCCGCGGTGATGCTCACGCTCCTCTTCGGTCTGTTTAACATCGGACTTTTTCGACTGACCGCAGATGCGGTGGGCGGTGCCCACGCTGTTGTGTTCGGCAGCCTACTGTCGGCGGTGCTCCTGTTTATGACGCCGGTGGTCTCCTGGATTCGCGAGCGGACCGCCCGGCTGTTCATGAACGATCCCTTCGACTATCAGCGCACGCTCAAAGAGTCGGCCGAGGCGATGGCGGCACTGGTGACCAGCGACGAGGTGGCGGCCAAAATCCTGTCGGTCTCCAAGAGCGCGTTGCGTACCATCTCGGGCGCGGTGCTGCTTGCCGACGACAACGGATTTCACGTGCGTGCGTCGGACGGCCTCCCGGCGCGCACGGATCGTCTTCCACCGAACAGCGCGATCGTGCACCTTCTCGGCGAGCGAGAGGGAATTTTAGTTTGGGACGAGCAGGAAGAGCAGTTGTCGGACGATGAGCGCTCGCGCGTGGAAGCGGAGCTGCGGCTGTTCGTCGGCCAACTGCTGGTGCCCATCCGCTATCGGGGCGCGCTGACCGGCCTGGTGATTCTCGGGCGCAAACAAAACCGCGACGCGTTTTTTCAACGCGACATCGATCTGCTCGACACGCTGGCGGTGCAGACGGCGATCGCGCTGACCAATGCTCGGCTGCTCGAAGAGCTGCGCGATTCGGTTCGCGTGCGAGACGACTTTCTCTCGGTGGCAGGCCACGAGCTGCGCACGCCGCTCACCGCGATGCAGCTTCAGGTGCAGATTCTCCAGCGCGGCGGAACGGCGGAGGACACTGGAGAGCGACTCAGCATGACCCAAAGGCAGATCTCGCGGCTGACGCGGCTCACCAACGAGTTGCTCGACGTTTCGAGGATCACCGGCGGACGACTCTCGCTGGAGCGGGAACGGTTTGATCTCTCGCAGGTGGTGCGTGAGGTGGCAGGTCGATTCAGCGACGAGATGATGACGCGAGGACGCGGCCGATTGGAGCTCTCTATCGCCGACAACGTCATCGGCAATTGGGATCGCGTGCGGCTGGAGCAGGTGATCTCGAATCTATTTTCGAACGCGGTCAAGTATGGAGAGGGGAAGCCCATCTCGGTCGTCGTCGAGAGAATCGAAGATCGCGCGCGCTTGACGATTCGCGACAGCGGCATCGGTATCGACTCGGCCGATCAGCAGCGAATCTTCGGCCGATTTGAGCAGGCGGTTTCACAGCGGCACTATGGCGGCTTCGGTCTCGGTCTTTGGATCACCAAGCAGGTGGTCGAGGCGCATGGCGGCACCATCGAGCTGCACAGCGAAAAGGGACAGGGCGCAACGTTCGTGTTCGAGCTGCCCACGGGCTGACTGGGACTGCTTCCTACGTCGCTCGATTGCCCTCTACGCCGATGATGTGCTCGGGGCCGTTGGTCCTCACATAGCGAACGACTCCCGAAAAGATGATGTCCGCATCGAGGGTCGGCCAGCCGAGCTCGATAACATCGCCCACCGAAAGCGGAATGCTAGTCGAAAATCCCAGTCCGCCAACGCTAATGTCGAGCGCGCGGGCGGCCGACCAGGAAGCGTCGGTCTTGCGCTTGAGCTCGATCGGATGGGGAAACGCAAATCGCTCGTGTTGTCTTCGTTCAGCTCCCATTCCACTCCGCCTCCCCCCCAAGAACCGCGTAGCAGAATTGCACGCCCGGGCACAAGTGAATAATCTAAATAGCGGGAAGATCAGGCATCGACCTGATAGCTGTAGGTAGGCATCGATGGCAACGGTCAGTGCAATCGTACCTCCAGGTCGGATTGCAACTCAATATTCGGGACCGGGAGTGTACGACTACAGCGGGATTACCATCCTGCCTCAGGAGATCTTTTTGAAAGGCGACTATCGCGCGCTGCACAGCGAAATCGTTCCTTCGCTTCCCGCTTGAGGATCGGCGTTGACAGCCGGTCATTTAACTTCGGAGGGGTCTAGTACCCATACCCGGTGGTATTGAGAAGCGCCATCATGCATCCCACCATCAACATCGCCACCGCGATCGCCGCCGCTATGTAGCTCATCGCGCTCGGATCCCTTGGAACATGTACAGCGTCCATGTGGCACCTCCATTTTGTAAGGTAGGTCGTCAAACTGGCGGCCACAATCTGCGAGCGAGAGGTCTGCTCAAGCCTCGAACAAGCCGAGGCTCACCCCTCAAGCGGCGCGCTTTGCGTCATTTCGCGAGGTGAGTAGTATAGAGACTTGGCTGCCGCGGACGTTTACGAGGAGCTCGTTCGACTGCGAAGGGCCCACACGCCCTGCGTGCTGGCGACCGTGGTGCGTACGTCGGGCTCAACGCCACGCAAGAGCGCGGCGCGGATGATCGTCTTGGGAGGCGGCGAGATCATCGGTACCATCGGTGGCGGGCGCATCGAAAAAGAGGTAATCGATGCGGCGGTGGAGCTGCTTTTCGCCGGCGCGGCCGCGCGACCCAAGCTTCTCACCTACCAGCTGACCCATGAGCTGGCCATGTGCTGCGGCGGCGAGATGGAGGTGTTCATCGAGCCGCAAGTGCCCGAGCCTCCGCTCATCATCTGTGGAGGTGGGCACGTCGCGCACGCGCTTTCGCCGCTGGCGCGCCAAGTGGGGTTCGCCCCGGTGATCGTCGACGAGCTGGAGGAGATGGCAAGCCCCGAACGCTTTCC
>PLXG01000153.1 GCA_003153195.1 Myxococcales bacterium | reverse complement strand
GAGGCCAGCGCGACCAGTCCAACCAACACCGCGAACCTGAGCGTGCTAAGGCGCGTGACGAATGTGGCGGCGAAGGCGATCGATCGGCTCAGGTTATGTCCTTGCGAAACCAGCAGCGCGACCATTCCACCCTCTTGCACGCCCAGGCCACCGGGCAAAAATGTCAGCGCGCCAGCGATGGTGGTGGTCACATAGATGAAGGTGCACAGGTTGAGCGAGGCGAAAGCGCCCGGAAAGCCGCGAACGACCACGAAGAAGCTGACGCATTCGAGCCACCACGCCGCGCTCGACCAAAGCATTGCCCAAAATAACGGGGCCGGTTTGAGCAGCTCCGCCGCGGAGCCGTAAAATTCGACGACCTTGGGGGTGAAGCGGCCGACGATGGGCGCACGCGCGACCAGCGAAATCAAGAACAGGGTCAGCTTTCTCGACGATAAGAGTGCCAGCAGTCCGAGACAGAGCAGCGACGCGGCGAGCAGAAGATTGCGCGCCAGGCCCAGCGCTGCCGCGCCCGACAGCGCGAGCAGCACCGCCGCCATCAGGTCGGTGAGTCGCTCGGCGAGGATGATCGGTGCGGTGCTGGCAATGGGAATACCGTAGCGCTCGCGCAGCACCACCGATTTGAGCAGCTCACCCATCTTTCCCGGCGTGACGGTAAGCGAAAAGCCGGAAAAAAAGATCTTCGCCGATTCGCCGAGTGGGATTCGTATCGAGAGTTGCCGCAGATACAGCTCCCAGCGCACGAACCGAAAGGCGTAATTCCCCGCCGCCAGCGCGCAGCCGTAAAGCGCGCACCACCAGTTGAATGCGGCCAGCTCGCTGCCCACCTCGGCGGCGCCGCTGTAGCAGGCGAACGCAGCGTAGATGGCGATGCCGAGAACGATCGAAAACCAAAGCGCCGAACGCAGAGGCGAGCGCTTGGTTTTGGCGGTCTGATCGTCGTTCAAGCGAGAGCCCGCAAACCTGCCAACACTTTATGAGTCGATTCGTCGACGGGACTGAGCCGTTCCGCTTGCATCAACTGCTCGAGCGCACGAGCTCCTTCGGGGTGCTCATGGAGGGAGAGCAGTTTTGCGGCGATCTGCGCGCGTTCGGCATTCGACATGCTTGCTGCAACCACGATGCCGTCGGGGGGAATGGGATCGGTGAAATAGAGTACGCGCAAATGGTCGCACTTCTCACCCACCGCGCGCCGAAGCTGCGCGTCGACCTGCTTGGGATCGCCGATCGTGGCCTCGGAGACATAACAGGCACACAGATCGGCTTCGCCACCGGCGACGGCGGCACACGCCAGTGCGGTGGATCCATAGAACGTCTCCGATGCCACTTGCGTGCGCGGGTCCACTCCCGCGGCGAGTAGATAGAGTCGCGGAAACAGATAGCCCGACACCGAGCTCTTGTCGACCCAGGCGACGCGGCATCCGCGCAGCTGCGTGAGATTTCGGTAGCTGCTATCGGCACGAACTAGCAGTGCCGAACGATAGGCCACGCTGCCCGCGCGCTGGCTCACTGCCACCAGATGCGCGCCCTTCGCGGTCGAGCGTGAATGAACGAGCGGAGGCATCCACGCCAGATCGAGTTGGCCGGCGATCAAGCTTTCGAACATTGCCTCATAGTCGGACGAGACCACCGATTGAATGGGACGCCCGAGGAGCGAGCCCAAGTGCGCGGCAAACTGCTCGGCCGCCTCGGCGAGATGACGACCTCCGTGGCTCTTGCTGGCGCCAAAACGCAAAGCCGTCTCCACGTGCCCATTGTTTGCTGACGCGGGTGCGGAGTCAAACCGCCTTTCGTCAAACTCGGTTGACGGAGGGACATTCAAGGGTTAGCGTCGGTTCATGAGCGAGACGAAACAGCAGGTCGTACTGGTTGCGGACGACGATCCCGAGATTTTGGCTATGCTTGGAATTCGCTTGGGGAAAAAAGGCTACAAGGTGCTCGAGGCGGTGGACGGGCTGCAGACGCTGGAGCTGGCGCGCAAGCACCACCCCGATCTAGTGCTGCTCGACGTCATGATGCCGGGTAAAAACGGATGGGAAGTGGCCAAAGAGTTGCGCGCCGACAAGAGCCTGCGCGACATGGGTATCGTCATGCTCACCGCCATCGGCGAAAAAGTGAACGAGATGACCTCGCCGCTCTATGGCGCGGACGCCTTCGTCGACAAGCCGTTCGAATTTTCCGACCTGGAAAAGAAGATCAAAACGGTGCTCGCCGATCGCATGAAGAGCCAGAGCTAGCTTCACCTCGCTTCACTAAAGTGGATCTGTTGTGACTGAGCACGCAATCGTCGAAGGTCCCGCCCCCGGTGATACGGCTCCTCGAGGCAAACATCCACCGGTCTGGCTGTTCGCAATTCTGCAAATCCCCTACGGTGTCGGCGGCGTCTTCTCCAGCACCATCATCGGGCGCATTCTCAACACCAACCAGGTCGATCACAACAAGTCGGACTGGGCGGTCACCGCCTCACTGCTGATCGCTGGATTTCAGTTTCTGCTGGCGCCCACCGTCGATCTCAAGCTTCGCCGTCGAAGTTGGTATCTGCTGATGTCGACCGTTGCGGCCTGTTTGATCATGGCGGCGATGCTCACGCCGATGCCGCAGCACGTCGACCGCTTCATCTTCTTCGCGCTCACTGGACAGGTGGCGATCGGATTTTTGTCGGCGTGCTTGGGCGGGCTCATGGTCTCGACCATTCCCAACGAGCTGCGCGGACGGGCCAGCGGATTTTCTAATTTCGGAAATGTCGGTGTGGCTGCAATTGCTGGCGGCGTGTTCTTGCAACTGCTCGAAACGCGAACGTTGCCGCTGGTGGGAATGGTCGTGGCGGCGGCGGTGATCCTGCCGGCGCTGGTGGTGCTCACCATCGAAGAGTCGCCACCCGAACTGAAGAGCGCCCGTGAGCTTTTTGGTCGAATGTTCGGCGACATTTGGACGCTGCTCAAACGACGCGAAGGCTGGACTGGACTGCTCTTATGTATGTCGCCCGTTGGCACCGCTGCGCTGCTGCAGCTTTTTTCCAGCTACGCCAGCCTCTATCACGCGAGCGATCGCACGGTCACTTGGGTGAACGGCTACATTGGCGGATTTTTGACCGGTGCGGCCTGCCTGCTCGGCGGCTGGATCTGCGATCGCATGAACCGGCGGTGGGCTTACATCGGCGCCGGTGCGCTGACTGCAATTTGCGGCGGAGTGATGGCGTTTGCACCGATCACCCCACAGACTTACGCAATTGGCGCGCTCACCTATCTATTCATCACTGGCTTTTGTTACGCGGCCTTCACCGCGTTCGAGCTGGAGGTCATCGGGACGCAAAGCGCGACGGCGGGGACCCAGTATTCGCTCTATACCTCGGCAGGGAACTTCGCGATCTTCTACGTGCTCCGGCTCGATAGCATGGGGCGCGAGTGGTACGAGCATCGTCACGGCGAAGCGCTCGCACCGCGCGGACTTCTCGGGACCGACGCGATCGTGAACGTCGTCGGCATCGTGCTGTTTTTGGCGCTCATTACGCTGCTCAAGCCCAAGCGAAAACTCGCATGAGCCTTTCGCGAAGGCAGCTGCTGACCTTCTGGCGGCGTCCCGCGCTTCTTCGTCCTCCCGGCGCCATCGCGGAGGCCGCGTTTCTGGAGCAATGTTTGGCCTGCGGAAAATGCGCCGAGGTCTGTCCGGCCGAGGCGGTCTTCATGCAGCGCGACCTCGGGCGAGCACGAGAGACCCCGGTGATCGATCCGGCCCAAATGCCTTGCGTTCTCTGTACCGGATTGCTGTGCACGCACGCCTGCCCGACCGGCGCGTTGAAACCCTATCCGAACGACGACCCGCAAAGGGCCGTTATTAGGACTATCTAGTTGATTTTACTATGTTGAATAAAATTAAAGGAGCGTCGTCCAAGGCGCTACCGAACTTGAAAGAGGTCGCACTTGTCGGCTATCATCCTGGATTGAAGATGAATCGGCTTCTTTCTACAGGTTCGCTCTTGGCGCTTTCGCTCACCGCGATCGGCTGCCAAGGTCGCGACGCGAGTCCCGGGATTGGCGAGTCGAACGGGAACTTGGTCCGCGTCGAATTGGGCTACACGCAGGTGGCGGGTCAGTCGGAGCTTGGCTTCGACGTTCAAGCCCACTTCGTCCAATATCGGTCGTTCGACTCCGCCAGTATTCCGGCGCTGCTTGGCCTTTCCGATTTCAGCAGCGTCGCGCTCGAAAGCTGCAGCGAGACCGATTCGATTCGAGATCTCGATCGGGCACTTGCATCGGCAACTGCGTCGTCGGCGACCGGCGTCGCGCCGTCCGAAGTGGCTTTGCTCGATGCGGGCCGCCTTGAGCTTTTGGGTCCGCAAGATCGCGCGGCGCTCACTCCCCGTCACTATCCAGATCTGGTTCCTTTCGTTTACGGCGTTGTCTATGGAGGCGACGAGCAATCTCCCATCTCGCTCGCGCTCGGACAGTCCTATCAGGTGTCGAGCGAAGGCGGTGCCGAGGTGGGCCCGTTTGCCGTGTCGGCGGTGGCGCCGCAAGCGTTTCCTACGCTCAGCATCGGCAACTTCGAAGCGGGTCGACCTCTCGAGTTGCATTGGATGGACGCGACGCCGGGAGAGCCGATTCTGCTCGAGCTCAAGACGGCTTGGCGCGGCGGTTCGCGGTCGGTGCATTGTCGCGTGTCGGACACCGGCGCGTTTATCGTGCCGCGAGAGCTCGTCACCGCGCTGCTTCAACCCAACTTGATCTCCGCATCGATCAGTGCAGCGCGCGTGAAGCGGGCGAATCTCGAAGCGCCCAGCGCGGGCCGCGGAGAGCTGGTCATTGCGCTGCGCGATGTGGTTCCGATTCAGGTCCAGCCGTGAACCGTCCACAGGCCGTGGAGCAGCGCAAGCATCGCCGCTGCATGGTCGAACTGCCGATCGCAATTCGCGGAACCGATGCCAGAACCTACGGGCACATTCAGTTCGCAACCTCCGATTTGTCGACGGGCGGTGCGTTCATTCGCTCGGACCTGCTGTTCGAAATTGGTGAAAAGCTGGCGCTGATGTTTACGCTGCCGGGTGGGCGTTCAGTACGCGCGCACGGCAACGTCGTTCGCGTTTCGCGCAGCGCACGCTCGGGCCCGGGAATGGGCATCGAGTTTCAGGATCTCTCCACAACCGACCGTGACGCGATTTTCGCGATGGTGACCCGAGGAACGCATGGCTGAGACGATCGACGAAGTTTCGTACAACTATGAGGACGAAGGAAAACTGGTCCGCAAGGAGCTCAAAAAAGAGATCCTGACCAAAGGTGCCTGGGCGACGGTGATGTTCCTCTATCAGGAGCTCGACCGCAAAACCGAAGCGTGGGGCGCATCCAAGGTCTCGATCGTGCGGTTCAAAAAATCGGGCGGAGTCTATCGCAAGCAATCGAGCTTCAACATCTCTTCCGAGAAGCAAGCGCGTCAGATCGTGGACGTGATCGAAAAGTGGTATGCCGAAGTGGGGCCGCAATCCGATGAACCCGCCGCTGTCGAAACCGAAGAAGCCGAGTAGATAAGCCGAGTAGCCAGTAGACAGACCGCTTCGAAACTCCGAAGGGGTCTAGCGTTTTCGAAATCGATCGAATAGGCCGCGCGTGTCTTCTTTTCGGCGCTCTCCCTGCTGCATCTGCAGCGCCTCTTCTAGACTGTCTGCCACCACCGGTTCGGTCGTTCCGCTGAGGGTGCGCTTATACTCCTCGCGCCGCCGATCGTCGTGGAGCGTTCCGTAGGCCTCGCTGACGCGATGAAAGATTTTTTCGACCTCTGGTCGAATCGACGCCAGACCCATCGAGATGAGGCGATCGGGATGAAAGCGTTTGGCCGCCTCGAAGTAGGCACTCTTGACCTGTGATTTGGACGCGCTCGGATCGAGCCCTAGCACCTCGAACAGATTTTCACTCTCGATGACTTTGGCCCGCGCTTCCAGCTGTTGACGCACCTCTTCTGCCGTTGGTGGGAGGAGAGTTTTCTCGGTCGGCTGATCGGAGCGTTCGGCCTCGGGCGAATTGGACGCGGGATCTTGGCTCGGGAGCAGCGCCGGGGCGACCGTCTGTTTGGTGAGGCAGTTGACCTCGCTCGCGACTCTGGTTTCGAGCGCATCGGTGATGTAGAGCGCGTAGACCAGCGCGTACACCACTTGCGACGGCAGGCCGGCGGCCTCGATCAAATCGGGAAGTCTCCAGTGGCCGACTTGAAGTAGCTTGCCGATCTTGCCGTCCTCGGCGCCGAGACCGTAGGGCACCAGCGCGTCCTCTCCATCGAGGATGGTACGAATCGCACGGTCGCGAATGAGAAACAGCGCGCCGCGAAGTCGCTCTACATTCCAGGCGCTGCGTACGCCTTGATAGATCGCTCTCGCTGGATTGATCTGTAGCGAGGTCTGTTTCTCCATTCCTTCGCTGTGGTTTTGTTCTTCGAACAGAAATTCACCATCGCTGACAAAGAAGAGGCGGTGAAGCTTGCGGCGCACTTGTGCCTTGAGCCCGAGTCGTAGCTGCTCGTCGGTAATCAGCTTCTCCTCGAGAACGATCTGGCCGTATCGTCTTCCCTGCGGCAGTGGGCGGGCCACGGTGCGGCGGTAGTTGGCTTCGTCTATGAACTTCATTTCGTAAAGAACTTTGCCGAGGAGCTCCGCTGATCCGGGGAGCGTCACCGCGACTGGATATCCGGAGCGGAAGTAAACGATCGATTCACTGCCGCGCGCGCTCAACTTCAGAAGCCCGGTGGCCTGCGCGAGAAACAGTTGATGGAGGAGCCGTGGAAGCGGATCGTCCTCGAGCCGGCCCTTCACGATACCGAGCGGCGTGGTCATGGCGTCAATATTGTGAGCGCAGAAATGTGCGCTCGTCAATGAGAGCAAGAACCCGCTATGTAGGGAGATGAAGGAGAGTAGTGCGAGCGAAGCGTGGTGCTAGTTGGCGCTGCCGGTGCGAACACCGGAGAACGTCGACGGAATCACGATCGGATTACCCACCGACGGAATCGACCAGCTCCAGGTGCCGTTCGAGACCTGGTCAGCGATATGGTCGATCGAGTTCTTATTGATGGTCGGCGCCAGGTCGAGCAGCTGCGCGCGGCCGCTGTCGATCTTCACGCCTTCCAGCGTCCAGCCCTTCATCGCGGCTTCGGCTTCGTCGGCGATGGCGGTCAGCGCTGCGGTGCAGATGCCGGTGAAGATCGGCGTCAGCGTGTCGATGTTGGAGCTCGAGCCGAGAATGCCGCTGTTCTGGATCTGGGTCGCGACGTAGCTTCCGAAGCTCGGGCAATCGGCGAGCTCATTGAGCGCGGCCGCCAGGGTGGTGACGTTCGGGTCGCCAGTGATCTGTTGGTACACCGCCGGGCCGGCGCCGTTGAAGAGCATCTCGCCGATCGGCATGGTAAAGGTGCCGGCTCCGACGGTTAGGTCGGCATCGGCTTGCGTGGCCGAATCTTGGTGCGGCGTGAGGGTGCCACTCATGGTTGTGTGCGCGGCGACCATCGCGTCGGTCGGAACCGGAACGCTTTGCGGCTGGTCGAGGAACATGAAGTCGACGCTGGCCAGCTGCTGCTCAATATTGACTGTACCGTTGGCGGCGGGCGTGTGAACCGTCATGACTTCGTGCATGTTCATGCTGTTCGCCAGTTCGGTGACGCCGGAGACCAACATGGTGATCTGCTGAATCTTGACGTACTTCGACAGTGCGTCGGTAAGGAATCCGTTGAGCAGACCCTTGACCAGGTCGCTCGACGCCCAGCTCGGGACGGTTCCCGGCGAGAACGCATTCACGATGTCGAGCAGCGCGCTACCCGGCTTCTGATTGAGCTCGGTGAGTGCGTTCAAGAGGTCGCTGATCGGTCCTGGGAACACGTCATGCGCCGCGAAGTTGAGCGGCGAGGTGACGGTGTACTGTCCGGCGAACGTATCGAGAGTGCCGTTGGTACTGGTCGTACCCGTCGGCAACGTCGGATTGGTTGTGGGCCCGGTGGGCGTGACGCCGGGGGCTGAATCATTGCAGCCCACTGCTCCCATTGCCACCGCGGTCAGTGCGGCAAACGTCGTCATTCTGAAGTTACGAAACATTGGATTCCTCCTTGGCCTGTTCCTAAGTCACTGCAGCGCGGATGCCACTCCGGAACGAACAAAAGATCAAGGAGTTAAGTGATCGAATTACTTGAAGTGGAGTCTCTAGTGGTCACCTCGTTCAAACCCGATGTGGGTCTGTTGTCCCCAGGCTACCTGCGCTAGACTGCGGATCGATGCCGGGAATCGGGCTCATTACCAACCCTCGCTCGAGGGCAAATCTGCGCGATCCCCGTCGGGTCCGACGACTCGGCTACATGATCGGGAGCCACGGAACGGCCGAGGCGACCAAGTCGCTCGACGATCTCTACCGCGTCTGCGAAGAGTTCAAAAAAGAGTCGATCGAGGTGCTCGGCATCTCCGGTGGGGACGGAACGCTGCACCACACCCTGACCGCCATGATCAAGGTTTACGCCGATCAACCGCTGCCGCTGGTGGCGATCTTGCGCGGCGGCACTATGAACACCATCGCCCACTCATTTCAAATTCGCGGCAAGACGTCGCAGCTTCTGTTCGAGCTAGTCGACAAACATCGGCGCGGCACGCTCGGTGTGCTGGAGGTGTTCGAGCGCTCACTTTTGCAGATCGGCGACGCCTACGGATTCATCTTTGGCAACGGAGTGATCTACAATTTTCTCGACGCCTACTATAAGACCGGGCATCCGTCTCCACAGACCGCGGCCCGGCTGATCGTGGAGGCGGTGGCGTCGGCTTCCGTTGGTGGGAAGTTGGCCGAGCAGCTCTGCCGCCGGCTTCACGCCCGCGTCACGGTCGACGGTACCGCGTGGGCGCGCGAAGACTTCATTACGGTCACGGCCGCGGTGGTTTCGGAAATCGGGTTCGCATTTCAGCCCTTCTATAGGTGCAACGATCAGGTGGGGAAATTTCCGGTGCTGGGATTTCACACCACGCCGGCCGGGCTCATTGCGGAGATGCCGCGTATGCGGCTCGGGCGGCCGGTTCGACGCGACAAGGTGATAGACGCGCTCGCCGAAAAGGTGGTGCTCGAATCCGATGAAGAGCTCGGCTACACCATCGATGGCGATATTTACGTGGCCGAACCGGGCCGGCCGCTCAGGCTCAAAACCGGTCCGCGCGTGAAGTTTCTGCGTTTGACCGGCGATGCCGTCGGAGAAGCCCCACTTCCGCTCGAGCCGCCGGAAGTGTTATAATGGCGCACGGCCATGAGCTCGACCTTTCCGCTACGAAACGGGCTGGTGCGCTTCTCGGGTGAGACCCATATTGGGCTCAAGCGCCAGCACAACGAAGACAGTCTGTTTCTGCCCGAATCGGATCGGCTGACCATTGTCGCCGACGGAATGGGCGGGCATGCCTCGGGCGAGGTGGCGTCGAAATTGGCGGTCGACACGGTCGCCGAATATTTTCGCGCCACGCAGAGCGACACGCAGATCACCTGGCCCTACAAGCTCGATTGGGGCGACTTTTTCGATCAGAACCGCCTAGTGGCCGCGGTCAAGCTGGCCAACTTGCGCATTTATGAGCGCGCGCAAAAAGACGACAAGTGCAAAGGCATGGGCACCACCATCGTCACTTCGCTCTACTTGGAAGATCGTGTGATCATGGGCCACGTCGGTGATAGCCGCATCTATCGCTATCGCGACGGCAAGCTCCTGCAGCTCACTGAAGATCATTCGCTGCTCAACGACTATATTCGAATGAAGCGGCTCAGCGCCGACGAGGTCGGTAAATTTCCGCACAAGAACGTCATCGTGCGCGCGCTCGGAATGAAAGAGGCGGTGCAGGTCGATGTGCTGTCGGATCGATTCCATCCCTGGGATATTTACATGAGCTGCTCAGACGGACTTTCGGGGATGATCGACGATCCGCAGATCGAGAAGCTCTTGCGCGAAGCGGTCGATCTCGATGAGGCGTGCGAGAAGATGATTCAGGCGGCCAACGCCAACGGCGGGGTCGACAACATCACCTGCGTTTTGGCCAGAATCGAACCGGTCAGCTAAACAGAATTAGCTGAGTCGTAATCCAACTTAAGCGAGCAAAGCGAGGCCGCACATTCGTGCGGCACTTTCTACGGGCATGGTTCGCTGCGCTCACCGCTTGCTTCGCAAGCGCCCTTCGGG
>PLXG01000356.1 GCA_003153195.1 Myxococcales bacterium | reverse complement strand
GGACCGACTGGACGAGATTGAATCAACCTACGGTGTGCACGCCGTCCACCAACTTTCGTTTCGAGTGAGCGGACCCGAGGCCATGTCCAGCATTGGCGCCACCATTGGTCGACTTCGGGCGACCCCGCCCACAAACCTCGGCGGCCTCGAGGTGAGCGAGGTAGTTGATCTCGAGTTGGGCTGGCGCGGTCTGCCGCCCACTNNGCCCAAGCTCAAGGCCTACGTCGAGATCTTGGGCGACGCCGGTGCGGGCCAGTCACTTCAGCTCCAACGCGGGACTGCTCGCGAACAGCTAATGACCGTGGGCGACGAATTGACCGAACTGCTGAAGCTTTAGGCCGAGCGAAGCGCGGCGTAGCCGGGCTTGATCACGTTGTCGATCATGGCCAGGCGCAGGTCGAACTGAAAGAAGGCGCTTTTGGCGGCGTTGAGCGTGAGCCACTGCATGTCGTCCAGGGTCCAACCGAAGGCCCGCGCGCAGACGTCGAACTCGCTACTCATGGTGATGCCGCTCATCAGTCGATTGTCGGTGTTGATGGTGACGCGCAAACCGTAGGTGTAGAAAAACGGCAGCGGGTGCGACTCGAGATCCGGCGCCGCGCGGGTCTGGATGTTCGACGAGAGGCAGATCTCGAGCGGGATGCGGTGGTCGTTCACGTAATTGAGCAGATCGCCGTTTTCACGCAGCCGCGTGCCGTGGCCGATGCGGTGCGCGCCACAATAGTGAATCGCCTGCGCGATCGATTCCGGCCCGTAGGCCTCGCCGGCGTGAGCGGTGCAGTTGACGTTGTTGTTGAGGATGAGCTGAAAGGCCTGCTTGTGATCTTTGGCCGGATAGTTGTACTCGCTGCCGGCCAAGTCGAAGCCGATGACGCCGCGGTTTTTGAACGCGACGCACAGCTCAGCCATCCGCATGCTCGACTCGGCGCTGATCGATCGGATGCCGCACAGGATGACACCCGAACGCACGCCGAAATCGCGTTCACCGGCGCGCAAACCTTGAATCACCGCCTCGACAATCTGCGCCAAGCGCAAGTCGCGCTGCTGATGCAGCATGGGCGAGTAGCGCACTTCCAAATAGCGGACATTTTCGCGCGCGCAGTCTTCAACCAATTCGTAGGAGGTGCGGTAGAGCGACTCTTCGGTCTGCATGACCGAGAGCGTGATGTCGAACGCTTTCAGATAGTCATCGAGCGACTCGCACACATCGCCCGCGTAGATCAGGTTGAATAGTTTCTCCGGATCTTCGGCGGGCAACTTCACTTTTTGTCTTTGCGCCAAATCGAGAATCGTCTCGAGGCGCAGACTGCCGTCGAGGTGACAGTGCAGATCGGTCTTGGGCAGCTTCTCGATGAAGTCGAGCGTGAGCGGACTCATATTTTGGAGTATACCGCTTGGCAAGCCGCCGAGTCGGGAGATCTTACAGATGGACCATTCGAAGGAATTTATTGCCATCGTCGACCAATCGAAGTCCCGCGTGTCCGAAGTGACCGTCGAGGATCTGGTGAAAAAGCGTAATAATCACGAACGTTTTCATCTTATCGATGTGCGTGAGGATGACGAGTGGCGGGCCGGGCATGCGGCCGGTGCCGAGCACATCGGCAAGGGCGTCATCGAACGCGACATCGTGACCAAGGTCCCGAACAAGGACGAACCGCTGGTGCTCTATTGCGGTGGCGGGTTTCGCTCGATCTTGGCGGCCGACGCGATTCAGAAGATGGGCTATCGCAACGTGCTCTCACTGGCCGGTGGCTGGAAAGCCTGGTGTGCGAAAAATCTAGCGACCGAAAAATGAGCGCGTTTCGCGATTTCTTTTCGGCGCAGTCGGAGAGTTACGCTCAATTTCGTCCGCACTACCCGGCGCCGCTCTATCATTTTCTGGCCGATGAGAGCCCGCATCATCGATTGGCGTGGGACGTCGGCACCGGCAACGGCC
Organism: Myxococcales bacterium; assembly: GCA_003153195.1. GTDB lineage: Bacteria > Myxococcota_A > Polyangia > Palsa-1104 > Palsa-1104 > PALSA-1153. The sequence continues at coordinate 2,625 of PLXG01000356.1, read as the reverse complement.
AAGCGGCGATCGGTCTGGCCGCCCATTTTGAGAAAGTGCGTGCCACCGATGCCAGCGAGACTCAGATCGATCGCGCGATCAAAAATGATCGGGTAGACTATGCGGTCGCTCCGGCGAACGAGAGCGGTCTCGCCTCAGAGAGCGCCGCGCTCACAACCGCGGCTCAGTGTCTGCATTGGTTTGCCAGCAAGAGCTTCTACGATGAAGTGTTTCGCGTGCTCGCGCCGGGCGGACTGCTCGCGACCTGGGCCTACGGATTTCATCGCTCCGGCGAAACCCATCTCGACGAAATCATGTTGCGATTCGCAACCGTGATCTTGGCAGAGTATTGGCCGTCCGAAACCAAGCTCATCTGGAACGGATACCGCGATCTCGAATTCCCGTTCGCCGAAATCGCGACGCCTTCCATTTCGCTCGACGTGCCTTGGAATTTGCACGAGCTGATCGGACTGTTCTCCAGCTGGTCGGCGACGCAAAAATTTCGCGAGCAGCGCGGCTTTCATCCGGTGGAGACCGTCGGTGAAGAGCTACTGGCGGCGTGGGGCGATCCGGAAATGCGACGCACGCTGCGCTGTCCGCTGGTATTTCGTGCTGGACGTGCGCGCTAACGCGTAAGCAAGCGACGACGACGGATCCAAAGCCCGATGAAGAGCGGCATCGCCATCAAGCTCACCGTCGATCCGATGACGAACGATCGCGGGCGATAGGTAAAGGTGAGTCGATAGTTGCCGACGGGAACGGTGGCGGCCAACTTGCCGCCGTCGTGATCCATGGCCACCTTCGGCCCGATCTTGGCGATCTGTCCGGCGTTCACTTTCCAATGCTCGTTCCAGTTTTGATTCACCACCACCGTCGCTGCGCTGGTGAGCGCGACATCGACGTCGATTCGATTGGGCGTCCAGATCACCTTCTGGATCTGCCCGCCCCCCGTCTCCAGCAGCTTCACCTGCGGGACATTTCCCTCATCGAGCGTGAGCGCACGCTGGAGCGGCGCCTCCTCGTCGCAGCCGATGGCGCCATGTCCGGCCATCACGTTGTCGAACATCTCGCGCCAGGTTCCACGCACCTGATAAAATGGTGTGCCTTCCGCCGCTGACGTTTTCTGCACCGAAAACATTCCGTGAAAACAGTAGTTGTCGAAGGCCAATCCTTCACCGAGCGCGATCGTGATGGCGAGGAACCCCACCAGCGACATCAACTTCGGTTTGGAAATTCGCGCCAGCAGATCTTCGAACGCGGCGCCGCACAGAAGCGGCAGAGACAAAGCCAACAGCAGCGCATAGCGCGAAGGAACCCGCAGATCCCGATAGATGGGCAGATGCTTGAGCAGCCACCAGGGTCCGTGCGGAATCGCGCTGCCAGCAACGATGCCGGCGCCGACCAGCACCACGATCCAGAGATGGCGAAAGCGCTTGAGTGTGAGCGACCATAAGATGAGCGGCGGCGTGAGATACGAAAGTCGATAGCCGTACTCGTGAAACCAATAGCGCTTGCCGGGCGTCTGCTCGACGCCACGCCACCAATAGGCGTTGCGAATCATCTCGATGATCGAAACCGAGTCGGTCTCCCAGGCGTGGCGCGGATGATCGACCGCGAACTCGAAGGCGGGCAAAATGCGAAACGCGCCGAGGAGCAGCGCCGCGACGCCGCCGACCGCCAGAACCATGAACGGTCGCGCCGATTTTCCCGCGATGGCATCGGTGATCGCCAAGGTCCCGAGCAGCACGGCCGCGATCGCCGGCGTAGACGTTCCACCTTCAGCGACGATCCACGCGGCCAGCGCGCCGAGCGGAAGCGTCCAGATCAACTCAGTGCGCGCGCGGCGATAACAAAGGATGACGTACGGAAAAAGTCCGGCGGGAGCAAAAGTGGTGTGACCTGACGCCATGTGCAGCGCCAGCCACCCGCCGCCGCCGAACAGCACCGACGAGAAGAGCGCGCCTTTGAGGGTGAGTCCATAGTCGCGCGCCAAGCGATACATTCCGTCGTAGGCACAAAAAAGGTAGAGCGCAAGCATCAGCTTCACGCCCAGCGCGCCGCCGAAAATGATCGGCAAGATCATGGCCGGCGATGCCACCTCCGATTGTGGATTGGCCAGCAGCACCTCGCCGCCGCAGCCGTACGGATTCCATAGCGGAAACTGATGGAACCAGAGATAGCTCCGCCGACCGACCTCGATCCACGACTGAAAATAGCGCCAGTCGTACTGCCAGCCATAGAGGTCGCGCGCACTCAGCGGCTCGGCGATGCCAATCAGAGCGCAGGCCAAAAAGAGAAGCGGCAGCCATCGCTCCGCCGGGCGACGCGCCTCGGGCGAGTTCATGCGGAGCGGTTTCCGCTCGCGGTGCGGCTCTCCAACCAATCGACGATGCGTGCCTCCAAGCAGACTCCGTCGAGCCGATCGATCTCTTGCACGCCGGTCGGCGAGGTGACGTTGACCTCGGTCAACTTTCCGCCGATGACGTCGAGCCCGACGAAATAGAGCCCTTCGGCGTGGCAGCGCGGACCGACCGCAGCGCAAATTTCCCGATCGCGTTCGGTGAGCGTAGTCTTTACGGCGGTGCCGCCGACGTGCAGATTTCCGCGGGTCTCGTCGGCACGCGGCACGCGTAGCACCGCACCAAT
>PLXG01000417.1 GCA_003153195.1 Myxococcales bacterium | reverse complement strand
CCGAGGCTCCTCGCTTCGCCGGGCTCGTCACAGGTTTTGACGGCCCGCTCTTAGTGACGATTGGCGCGTAGCCTCAGCGGCGCATCGTATCGGCGAGACAGCGCGGACAGAATTCGGCTCTGTCGCTCTCATACCCGCAGACGTGACAGCGATAGCATTCGACTTTTGCGGCGCCCTCGGCGGCCGGATCGAACTTGATCGCGAGCGGCTCGTCCCCGTCGTCGGTCTCGCCCGGCAGCACTTCGCGTTTGCGACGAAGATCCTCCTGGAGCATGCGCTCTTCCATTGGGTCGAAGAGCTTCAGGATGGATCGCATCAGTGACACTTCAGCAAACCTAATGATGAACAGCGCTTCGTCAAGGTGGCGGTGGAACGCTGGTCGCAATTCCGATAGGGTTTCGCGGCCTGGACACATTTCGCTCACGACTGCTGTTGGCTCTGGTCGGCCTGGCGATCTGCTTTCAATTTCGCGCGCCGCTCATGGGACGCGTCTACTCCTTCGAAGATCTCACCGCCTATTTCGAACCGCATGCGGACGCGGCGGCCAGACAGATGCGCACTTGCCACGTTCCGATCTGGGATGAGGGCGCTTGGTCGGGTCAGCCGCTCCTCGGCGATCCACAGATCGGCATCCTCTACCCGCCCAATTGGCTATGGATGATCGTTCCCTCGCTCCAGCTGTTCGCGTGGCTTCAGCTATTTCACGTTCTCATCGGTGCGGCCGGAATGTTTTGGGTCGTCAGACGTCGCGGTGCCAGCGAACCCGCGGCGGCGCTGGCGGCGCTCTCCCTCGGACTGGGCGCATTCATGGTGCTGGAAACGCGACACTGTATGTTCATCGCATCCACCGCGTGGCTGCCGTGGATTCTGTGGAGCGTCGAAGCATTTTCACAAGATCGCAAATCCACGCAACTGGCCACGCTCGGGGGTGCGACCGCGCTGGCCATCCTCGCCGGTGGATGGTCGATGCTCATCTTCGGCGTGGCGGTGGTGGCGGCGTGCGTGATCGCACGGGTGGTAAAAAGTCCAAAAGTCGCTGTTGCTGTAGGTGGTGCGGCGCTGATCGGAATTGCCACCGCAGCGGTACAGATTTTGCCGGTACTGTCTCACGCGGCGCTGTCTCCACGCGGGCGCGGCGTCGCCTACGAAATGGCATCGAGCTACGCTTGGCCATCGTTGCGCTACCTCATCACGCTGCTGTTTCCGACCATCTATGGAACCGGCGACCACTACGGCGGAGTCTTCGACCAGTGGGAGATCTGCGGATACGCTATCGGCGCCATCGCGACCGTGCTTTCGCTCTTTTCGGTTTTCTCCCGCCGCCGGCAACTGGAACGAGTCCTTTTATTTTGTCTGACCTTGATCGCCATCGATCTGGCCTGCGGCAAAAACGGCTTCTTGCATCCGCGACTGTTCCGCCTCTCCTCGCTGTTCGGATCGCTGCGCTGTCCGGCGCGCGCGCTTTACATCTGGTCGATGTGCGGTCCGCTGCTCGCCGCCGACGGCTTCGACGCTGTGGCCGAATGGATTCGTAAACACGCGCCGCGCTTCGAGCGGGTGATGGTGGCGCTAGTGGCGCTCTCCGCCCTCGAGCTGCTGGTCACCTGGCGCGGCGAAAACCCGAGCGTGCGCTACTCGACGCTGGCGGAGCGCGAACCGGCTATCGCAAATTTTCGTCGCGAGCTCGGAAGCGAACGCCTAGCCACCGATGTCCATCTCCCGCAATATTTTCACAACGCCGGTCTGAGCTGGGGAATCGAAAGCAGCGGCGGATACAGCTCACTGCCAATTTGGCGCTATCTCCATTTTCTTTGGATCGCCAACCACGGCGCGGTCTATCCGCATGAGCGCATCGCGTCCGATCTGTCGGCACAAGGACTATGGAAATTTTCGTCACGCCTCATCGATCTGCTCGACGTCGGTTGGCTGATCGCGCCGCGCGATCGTCCGCCGACTGATTCGAAATTCGTGCGGGCCGGGTCGTCCGAAAGTGATCCGGCCGGTCCAATCGATCTGTGGCGCAACACCCGTGTGCTTCCGCGCGCATTCGTGGTCGATCGCGCTATCCTCGTCGCCGACGAAAATGCGGCCGCCCTTGCGATCGCCGAGCCCGACTTCAATCCGGCCACCACGGCGATCGTCGAAGGTGCGACGAAGATTCCCGGGAGAGTCAACCGAGGCACCGACTCCCCGGCGCTGTTTCAGCACGAAAACCCGCACGCATCGACCATCCAGATCGACATGCACGCTCCGGGTTTGCTGGTGGTGAGTGAGCCTTGGTATCCGGGATGGAAGGCGTTCGTCGACGGTGCTCCCACCGAGATCTTGCACGTCGACTACGCGCTCAGCGGCCTGAGCTTGCCCGCCGGTCGACATCAGGTTCGCCTCGAATTCAAAAGTCGCCCGCTGGCGGTGGGTGGCGCCCTCTCTCTCGTTGGCATTTTGCTTCTTCTCACTCTGTGCGTTATACGCCGTCCATGCCACCGCTAGTGCTGCAGGTATTCCTGGGGCATGAACGAATCGCGCTGGTGCGCGCGCGCGTACCGATCGCGCCACGACATTGGCTTCTGGGCGTAGCGGCAATTCAAGTGAACGTTCGCGAGCAAAAACCAGAAGCGCAGCTGCGAATTCACTCGACCGGACAGGGAACACCCGAGCTGCGATCGCTCACTACTTCGGTGGTGCACGTCGCGCTTGCCGAAGAGACGGCGAACATTTCACCACCCGCGATTTCACCGCCTGCGCTGTCGTTGGATGGAGCGGCGGCGCTGTCGGTCTCACTCGACGGCGAAGAGATCGAGACGGTTCATCTTGCGCAGGATCGACTCGACCACGCGCCGTTGCCGCGCGCGTTCGGCCACGTCTTTTGCCGCTGGCTGCGCGACGGCGAAATCGAGCCCGGCTTCGATCTTACCGACTTTCTCTCGCTTCCCGAGGGCGTGAAATACGAGCGGCGGATCTTACGCACGCTCAACGCCGGCCAGGTGGTGTCGTATGGCTACGCCGAAAAGCCTTAAGCTTTTCTCCAGCATTGGGCGGCTTCACATCGTGGCCATCGCCGCGCTGGGAAACTTCACCTTCGGTTGGCTGTTCACCGGCCACTACGCGTTCGGTCTGGCGGCCATCTGCGCGCTCGACTGGTTCTTGGTCAACCTGCTCAATCGCGTGGTCGATCTGCCCGAAGATCGCAAGAATGCGATCGTGGGAACCGATTTCGTATCGATGCACCGACGGACCATCATCGTCCTCGGCTTCGCGACGCTGTTCGTCTCGCTTTTGGCGGTACAGCTCGTCTACCCGGTAATTCTGCCGCTGCGCATCGCCTATCATCTGCTCGGATTCGCCTACAACTGGCCGCTCTTCCCCGGCGGACGCCGAATCAAGCAGCTCTACTTTTGGAAAAACTGCGCGTCGGCAACGGGGTTCATGATCACCGTGTTTGGATATCCGCTGTTCGCGTTCGGCGCCTTCGACGATCGCGGCGTCGGAATCAGCGCCGCCACCATCGCCTTTTCGGGCGTCTTTTTCTTTCTCTTCGAGCTGTCCTACGAAGTGATCTACGATCTGCGCGATGCGCCCGGTGACGCCATAGCCACCGTGCGCACCTACCCGGTGGTGCACGGTGAGAGAGGCGCGATCAAAATTATCGACGGCCTCATCGCCGGATCGATGCTCGCGCTCGTCGTCGGCTACGCGACTGGCGCGCTGCCGTGGCGCATCTTCATCATGATCTGCGCACCCGCCATTCAGCTCGTCGTGTACAAGCGCTGGCTCAAACGCGGCATCACCGCCCAGGACTGCATCAACCTCACTTGGCTGGGCGCGCTCCTACTGACGATCTACCACCTGTGGGTGATCGCCAAACTCCCCGGTGTGGCGTGATTTTCATTGAGCCCATCTGCCTCGCTATCGTCGGAATTTACGTTTTCATGCGCGCGCGCACGATGCCGTGGCCGAGGTTGGCGCGTGAGCTCGCCTTTCTAAGCGCGGCCGGCTTCGTCGGTGAAGACAGCATGATTCGCGGCTACGGTTTTTATTCCTACAGCGCGAATTGGCACCTGTTTCTCGATCGCGTGCCGCTACTCATCATCGTGATCTGGCCGGTCGTGATCCACTCGGCGTGGCTGATGGCCAAGCGCTTGGCACCGGTCGAGCTGGTGCCATTTCTGGTCGCGCTCTTCATCTTGGCGGATGCATCGCTGATCGAGCCGATCGCCGTGCAAGCGGGACTCTGGCGCTGGACCGAGCCAGGACTCTTTCACGTGCCGCCGATTGGAATCCTCGGTTGGGTCTACTTCGCTTTCTTCTGCACGCTAGTGCTCGAGCGCGGCGGTGGCGCACTGGTGATCTTGCTGGCGCCGCTCGGAACCCACCTGCTTTTGATCGCCACCTGGATGGGCGCGCTTCGCCATTTCAACTTTACGGTGCCCACCGTGCCGGCGGTGATCGCCATCTGGATGGTCGGAAGCGCGATCGCAATTTTCAATTGGCGCCGCGCACTCCGCCGTAGATTGCCGTTCGCCGATCTGATGGTGCGCGTGCCGGCCGCGCTCTTCTTCTTCGTGCTGGTCGGAGCCTACGGGCGCGAAAATCCAGCACTGATCCTGTATGCACTCGCCTTTGCGCCGCCCTATCTCACGCTGATCAGCAAGTCGGGTGCGCGCGCACCGTCATCGGCATCCCATCGCGCGGACGCAGCGTGATAAGCGGCTGCGCCAGCGGCTGAAATCCAGGCGCGACCTCGAGCTCGAACTTCTGCGCGATGGTGGCCAGAATCAGCTGCGCCTCCATCATGGCGAAGCTCATGCCGATACACTGGCGCGGTCCGCCTCCGAACGGGAAATAGGCGAAGCGCGGACGCGCCGGATCCTCTGTCATGAACCGCTCCGGATCGAACCCTTCTGGATTTTTCCAAAAGTGCGGATTGCGATGCACCACATAGGGCGGCAGCATCAAGATGGTGCCGGCACGAACCGAGTAGCCGCCAATTACATCATCTTCGATTGCGTTGCGCGCCAGCACCCATACCGGCGGATAGAGACGCATCGACTCCTGCACCACCGCGCGCGTGTAGGTCAGCGACGGAAGATCTTCAAAGCGTGGACGGTCCGACAGGCCGGCCAGTTCCTCCTTCAGCCGACGCGCCACCTGCGGATGACGCGACAAGAGATAGAAGGTCCAGGCCATCGCGTTGGCGGTGGTCTCGTGCCCCGCCACCGTCATAGTCACAAACTCATCGCGCAGCTGCTCGACGGTCATCGGCTGACCGTGCTCGTCGCGCGCCTGCATGAGCATCGACAATAGATCGGTGAGCTCCTCTTCGCGGCCGCGGCGGCGCTCGATCTCTTTGAAGATGAGCTCGTTCAATATCCCGAGCGCGCGCTTGAGGCGACGGTTGGCCGGCGTGGGAAGGTAGAGGGGAAAATCGGGGAAGCTGAGCGTGCGCTCGATCAGATCGACGTTGATGGTCGTAACCGCGTCACCGATGGTCTTCTGCAACTTCTCGGAAAAATCGGCGGAGAACTGCGTCCGCGCGATGATCCGCAGCGTCAGCGCCATCATTTCGCTGGCCAGGTCGAGCTGCGTTCCGTCTTGCCATTCGCGCATGCGCGTCTCGGTCTCCTCCACCATCACCTTGGCGAAATGAGCGATGCGCTCTCGATGAAAGGCCGGCTGGGCGATTCGACGCTGCGTCCGCCACAGCTCGCCTTCACTGGTGAGCAATCCCTGTCCCAGCGCCAGACGCAATTTTTGAAAGCCGCGCGTCTGCTTGCCGTAGTTGGTGTTGCGATCCTTGAGCACGTGCTCAATGTGCGCCGGATCGGTCAGCATCATCACCCGCCGCGGCCCGACACGAAACTGCGCCACTGGACCAAACTCGCGGGCAGTGCGCATGAGAAAGGTGAGCGGATCGCGTTGCAGATCGAACAGCGCTCCCAGAAATCGTCTCGGCGGTCCCGGCGCCTCCATTGGCTCGGAATTGACAGAATGTGAGTTAACGCTCATTTTTAACAAAATATGAGCATTCGCTCATATCGTCAACTCGCGTTTCCAGGAGGCGACCTTGGCTGCCAGAGTGCTCACAACCCCGCGTAAACGCCCGCGTCAGGAGCGATCGCGCGACACGGTGGAGGCGCTCATGATCGCCACCGCTCGCGTTCTCATCGAAGTCGGCTACGATCATGCGTCGACCAATCGCATCGCCGAGACCGCCGGTATCAGCATCGGCTCGCTCTACCAATATTTTCCCAACAAAGAGGCGCTGGTGGCCGAGCTCTGTAAGCGCCAGGGCGAGAAAGAATTTCAGATCCTATTCGATCAGATGGAACAGGTGGCGCCGCTGCCGCTTCGGCGCGCCATCCCCGAGCTCATTCGCGCCATCATCTCAGCCCATCGCGTGGAGCCCAAGCTGCACAAGGTGCTCATGGAGCAGGTACCGAGGGTGGGCGCGCTCAAGAACGTGCGCGACCTCGAGCGGCGCATCGGCGATTTACTCAGAATTCAGTTGGAAGCGCGACGTCGGCAAATTCGGCCGCGTCACCTCGAGCACGCGGTCTTCATCCTGATGCACGCCGTCGAGGCGGTCACGCACGCCGCGGTCCTCGACAACCCCGAGTATCTGGATAGCGACAAATTGGTCGAGGAGCTCTCCGATCTGGTGATGCGCTATCTGGTCCCCTAAGAAGCCACCCTTTCGTGGTAAAATAATCACGTGGATCAGACTGGAAAATCCTCGCTCGGCGAGATAGCCCACCTGGTTTTGGGCGAGCGCGGAGTCATCGACGCCAGCGGACATCCGATTCACATGCGGGTCGACATGATCACCCCGGAGGGTCGCCTCTGGCTGCTGGTCAGCGATCAGCGCGAGCTCGATCGATTGGAAGCGGGCGGCACGGTGGTGGTGGAGGTGTTCGCACAGGATGCGATCTATTCGATTGGATGCACCATCGAAACCACCACCATCGATTTTCTAGATGAGGAGTCGGCCAATCCGCACTTGCGGCTCACTCCGCTCAAGTTTTTGTAGCTGATTCAGCGACGCAGCTATTTCCGTCTGCGCTCGACTCTACCGGTGCGCTATCTGGTGGCGCCCTTTCCCGATCGACTGCCGCGCGATCCGCTGGAAGTGAAAGCGCTAGTGCACAAATCACCGCGCGAGCTCGGCCGACTCAATCTGGCCGGGCAGACCATCGATGTGTCGGGCGGCGGCATCTTTATGCAAACCTCGACTGCGCTACAGCCAAACAATGCGGTCTTTCTTTCGATCGATGTGTCGGGAGCACCGGGCGAACCGGGATTGAAGGTCCGACAGGCGGGCCGCGTGGTGCGCACGCTGGAAGTTCGCGTCCAAGACGAGCGGGTCTTTCGAGCCGGCATCGCGTTCGTAGGTCTCGAAGAGCGCGAGCGCGATGAGATCGTGCGATTCCTCTTCAACGAAGAGGCGCGGCGACGTCGCGAGCAACGCTGACATTGACAACCATCGCAAAGAAGCATGTCGTGACGGCGTGAGCCAACCCAGCTACGCCGTTTTACCGGCCGAGGTGCGACAGCGGCTGGTCGCCTTCATCGAAGGTGGGACGCTCGAGCTTCCGATCATGCCGCAGGTGGCCAACCAAGTCATGGCCATGACCGCCGATCCGAATGCCGATCTGAAAAAGTTGGCCGAGCTCATCTCGCGCGATCCGGCCATGGCAGGGAACGTTCTGCGCATCTGCAACTCGCCCATGTACATGAGCGCAATGAAGGTGGTGTCGCTGCAGCAGGCGCTGTCACGACTGGGGATGCAGTTGGTTCGGCAAATCGCCATCATCGTGAGCTGCGAGACGCGGGTGTTTCGCGTCGATGGGTATCAGAGCGACGTGCACGCGATCTTTCGTCATTCGCTGGCCACCGCACTGTTCGCGCAGGAGATCGCGCGCAGCCGAAGATGGAACGTAGAAGAGGGATTTCTCTGCGGGCTGCTTCACGACGTCGGCAAACCGATTCTGCTGCAGACGCTGGTCGATCTACACAAAGAGCTCAAACATCCGATTGATCGTACGGCGACGTTTGGCGCCATCGATGAGTTTCACGCCAAGGTCGGCGGCTACATGGTGGACGAGTGGAAGCTGCCGGCGCGGTTGTCAGAGGCCATCGTCTATCATCACCATCCCACTCTCGCGCCGCAGGCATCCCAGACCGCGATGATGACCAATTTGGCTGACGATTTGGCGCACAGCGCCGTCGGTCCGCGGGTGGTGGAAGAAGAGTTTTTGCGTAAGCATCCGATGCTGGCGCCGCTCAACCTCTATCCCGATGAGCTACAGAAGCTGCTCGACAAGCGCAACCATGTCGTCGAGCAAGTGCGATCGCTGGCGTAATGACTGAGTCCGTCGACAGCGATTTCGAGATCGTCATCATCGGAAGCGGTCCCGCCGGACAAAAGGCCGCCATTCAGGGCGCCAAAGCCGGACGAAAAGTGTTGGTGGTCGAGCAGGAGCAAAATGTCGGCGGCGCCTGCGTCCACCGCGGCACCATTCCGTCGAAGACCCTGCGCGAGACCGCGATCTCCCTCGGTAGCTTCGTGCGCCGTTCAGGCAGCATCTACAAAGTCAGTGCACAGCCTGATCTGCAAGTAGCCAGCCTCATGACCCGCATGGAGCAAGTGATGCTCGCGCACGAGAAGTTCATCGGCGAGCAGCTTCGGCGCAACGGCATCACCAAGTGGCACGGACGCGCGCGCTTCGCCTCGTCCGATGAGCTCGAAGTTCTTTCGGTCGACGGCAGCATCAGGCGAGTGCGACCCAAGGTGTTCGTGATCGCCACTGGATCGCGGCCGCGCACGCCCGATGACATTCCCGTCGATCACCAGCACATCCTCGACAGTGATTCGATCTTGTCGATGCGCTACTTGCCGCGATCGCTCACCGTGCTCGGCGCCGGCGTGATCGCCAGCGAGTACGCGTCGATCTTTGCCACGCTCGGCGTCAAGGTGACCATGATCGACAAGACCGAGCGGCCGGTCGCGTTCCTCGACGCGGAGCTGACCGGTCAGTTCATCAAGGCGTTTGAGGCCTCGGGCGGACGGTTCATCGGCAAGCAGTCGGCGAAATCGGTCGCGTGGGATGGCACCGACTCGGTGGTAACCACGCTCGAAAGCGGCGAAGTGATCCGCAGCGAGAAGCTGCTCTTCGCGCTCGGGCGAGTGGCCAACCTCGACGGGCTGAACATCGAAGCGGCCGGCATCAAATCGAACGCGCGTGGACAGCTCCAAGTTGACGCAAATTGTCAGACATCGATCCCGAAGGTCTATGCGGTGGGTGACGTGATCGGTCCGCCCTCGCTGGCCTCGACCTCCATGGAGCAAGGACGGCGCGCGGTTTGTCACTATCTCGGAATTAGTGCCGGCGTAAGTCCCGAGTTGATTCCACTGGCGGTCTACACCATTCCCGAAATCTCGACGGTAGGACTCGGCGAAGAAGAGGCAAAAAAACGATATGGTGGCGCCATCGTCGGGCGGGCACGCTTCGAAGAGTTGGCGCGCGGACAGATCGCAGCCATCGAAGATGGCCTGCTCAAGATGGTCGCCGATGAGGCTGGTCGCAAGTTGGTTGGCGTGCAGATCATTGGCGAGGGTGCGTCGGAGCTCATTCACGTAGCGCAGATGGCGCTCATGAGCGGTGCGAGCATCGATGTGTTCATCGATAATATTTTCAATTTTCCGACACTGGCCGAAGCCTATCGCGTGGCCGCGCTCGACATCGCCAAACGGCGTCCGACCTGATCCTCGGCCGCCTTTGAGCTACTTCGGCAGCGAGCCTTCGATCTTGGTCATGCAGGCGTCGAGCTTGTCGTAAAAGTCGCCTTGCAACGACTGCGTGTTATCGAGCAGCGCGTCGTAGCTCGCAAGACCGGTCATCTTGCATGAGCGCCAGAGCCAGTTTTCTTTCTTGGGATCGTCTTGCAGTGGTGCAACTTGCACTGTGATGGTGCAGGTCTTCGCGGTAAAATTGCAGACGATCTTGGAAAAGCGCCAATCATCATCGCCCTCGCACCAGGCATCTCCGCAAGCATCGTCGACAGCAGTGAGCACCGCCGATTTCTGTTTTGTGGTGAGACCTGCAGCGGAGTCTTCTTTGGGATCGATCGCGGTCGAATCGGCCGTTCCATCCGTCACGACCACGACCGACGCAGGAAGCGATGCACCGCCCGGAGCCAAAGCGGCACCGCGACCTCCACAACCGACCAACGCCACGAACGGAATCAGATAGCTCAAAGCACGCATCGAAGCCTCCTTTCGCAGCTCGGTTGTGCAGTCGACGTGCCAAGGACAGTCCTATGAAATCGCAGAGAATTCATATGGTGATAGGTGGCCGACGGCGTTGCATACCCTGGGGAGCGTCGACTCCGACTCGTGCGGGAAGCGCGCGGTGGGGGTGAATGATGCGGCTGTGCCGCGGCAGAGGGGGACGGGAAGGTCCCCCTTTTAAGAAAAATCGCGGAGTAGCGCCAAGAAGGTCTCGCCATAACGCTCGAGCTTCTTCGGTCCCACGCCAGAAATTCTCATCAGCGCCTCTTCCGTCTGCGGACGCTGACGCGCCATTTCGGTCAGCACCGCATCGGAAAAGACCACGTAGGCCGGAAGAGAGCGCTCATCTGCCAGTCGACGACGCAGCTGTTTGAGCGCCAGGAATCGCGCGCCTTCGACATCGTCGGGGAGAAGCTCGCTCGGTCGCAATTCGTTTTGCGCCATGCCCGAAGCGCGCACCGATTTTTTCTTGAACGCCGGCAACGAGTCGACCACGTTCTGGCCGCGACAGACATCGCAGGCATCGCCACAGTTTTCGATGCTCTCGCCAAAATAGCGCACCAGCGCGCGATGCCGGCAGCCGCGCCCTTCGGCAAAATCCATCATTTCGCGTACGCGCCGACGATGGCGCTCGGCAACTTCGGCTGGACCGTCGTTGGAGAAGCGATCGTAGCTCATGACGTCGGCCCACGAATAAAAGAGCACACAATCGCTCGGCAACCCGTCGCGACCGGCGCGGCCGATCTCCTGATAATAGCCTTCGATCGAGCGTGGCATGTCGCGATGAATGACGTAGCGAATATTCGATTTGTCGATGCCCATGCCGAACGCAACCGTCGCCACGATGACATCCGCGTCGTCGCGCTTCCACGTATCTTGCACGCGGCTTCGCACGTCCGACTCGAGCCCAGCGTGATAGGCGAGTGCGCGCACGCCGTGGCTTTTCAAATATTCTGCGGTCTGCTCTACCGATTTACGCGACAGACAGTAGACGATGCCACTTTCGCGAGGACGCGCAGCAATGAGCTGCAGAATCGCGTCGCGGGTCTTGCGGGTCTTGCCCGATTGATTGGCCTCGCCTTTTTTCACGCCGGTGAGTCGCAAATTTCGGCGGAAGAACGATCCGCGAAACATGGCCGGATCGCGCATGTCGAGCTCGCTCGCGATGTCCGACATCACCTCGCGCGTGGCGGTGGCGGTCAGCGCCAAAATCGGAATGGTGCGCCCGCGTCCGAGTCGTTCGCGCAGATTGCGGAGATTGCGATAGGCCGGACGAAAGTCGTGTCCCCACTGACTGATGCAATGCGCTTCGTCGACGGCAATGAGCGAAAGTGGCACGCCTTCGAGCACACTGCCCACCGACGCTTCCAACCCTTCGGGCGCGGCGTACACCAGCTCGAGCTCGCCCTTGCGCAGCCGCTCGATGCGCGCGCGCCGTTCCGCCGGCTCGATGCTGGAGTTGAGAAAGGTGGCGCGAATTCCCACCTCTTCCACCGCGTCGACCTGATCTTTCATGAGCGCGATGAGCGGCGAAATCACCAGCGTCGTTCCCGGCAGCACGCGCGCGGGAATTTGATAGGTGAGCGACTTGCCGGCGCCGGTGGGCATGATGCCGATGCAGTCGCGCCCTTCGAGGATCGCGCCCACGATCTCGCGCTGGCCTGGCCGGAACTCAGGAAATCCAAACGTGGCGCGCAATACATCTTCCGGTTTCACTCGCTCGAGATCGATCGCCTGCGCCACTCCTTTGAGCGCGGCCACCGAACGCGCATCGAACAACTCGGCCTGTGTGCGCCATAAATTGCGAAAGCGCTCGAGCTTGTGCGCGCACTTGCGACGAATCACGAAGTCGCTGCGACCGGCCTCCCATTCGTTCACCAGGTCGTGAATTTCGCGCTCGACGTCCGACGGGTGCATCTGTTCAGTAGCCTAACAGATTGGCTGCGCTCATTTCCAGCGATACGATGCACAAATGCGCACTCGCCCGATCAGGATCGCCTGGGGTGTCTTTCTCTTCCTGGGATGTGCCGGTCGAGTCGCGCCGCTTCGTCCGCGCACCGCCGCCGCACCGGAAATTCGTCAGCTCGACGTCGGAACCGGAACTAACGCTTACGTGGTGATGGGCACGCGTCCGATTCTGGTCGACACTGGCTGGGGTAAATCCAGCGCCAAGCTCGAGCATCAGCTCGCCACCATTGGTGTCGATCCGCGCGCTCTGGCGCTGATCGTTCTGACCCATGGACACGGCGACCATGCGGGCGGTGCCGATCGAATGCGCGCGCTTTCCGGCGCCAAGATCCTCGCTGGTGCGGGCGACGTGGAGATGCTGCAAGCCGGGCGCAATCGTCCGCTCAAGCCCATGAGTGGAATTGGCAAACTGGTGCGCGGCATCAGCGACAAGCCGTTTCCCCCCTTCACACCCGATCTGACGCTCGTGAGCGACTTTGATCTGCGTCCCTACGGTGTCGACGGTAAAGTCATCTCCATCCCCGGGCACACGCCCGGTTCGGTGGCGGTCGTTCTCGACGATGGCGATGCGCTGGTCGGCGATCTTTTTCGTGGGGGCATCGTCCACTCACACCAGCCGGAGCGACATTTCTTTCACGACGACTGCCAAGCCGACGAAGCCCATATCGCGCCGCTTATCGCATCGGGAGCCAAGCGCTTTTTCGTCGGACATGGCGGCCCGCTCGACGCCGCTGCGGTGGCCAGGCGATTCGCCGACTATCCTTGCCCTTGACGCGTCCCCCCCGCCATCGCACAACCTTCAAATGTTCGGCGCGGCAACCCAGAAGTGGCTGAGCGAGACGTTCGCCACCGCGACGCCGGTGCAAACGCGCGCCTGGAAGCAGATCGACGCCGGCCACCACACATTAATGTTGGCGCCCACTGGCTCGGGCAAGACGCTGGCCGCATTCTTGTGGTGCATCGATCGCTTGCACCATCGCGATCCGGCGGGACCGGCGGGAGTTCGCGTCATCTACGTCTCCCCTCTCAAGGCGCTGGCGTACGACATCGAACGCAATCTGCGCTTGCCCCTCGAAGGCATCGCCCGCGTCGCCCAGCAGATCGGCGAAAAGCTGATGCCGGTGCGCGTTTCAGTGCGAACCGGCGACACCTCCGCGGCCGACCGCCGGCGCATGCTGCGCGATCCGGGCGAGATCCTGATCACCACGCCAGAGTCGCTCTATCTCATGCTGGGCGGCAAAGCCCGCGAGCTTTTGCGCCACGTCGAAACCGTGATCGTCGACGAAATTCATGCGCTGGCGCCGGGCAAACGCGGCGCCCATTTGGCGCTCACGCTGGAACGACTGGCGGAGCTTTGCGATCCCGCACGGGCATCGGGTCCGCAGCGCATCGGACTGTCCGCCACGCAAAAGCCGCTCGACGAAGTCGCTCGTTTTCTCGGCGGTTCGCGTGAAGTCTCGATCGTCGATGCGTCGGAGAAACCTCGACTCGATCTGACCATCGAAGTGCCCACCGAGAACATGGAGCATCCCGAGCGGGTACGCAACGA
>PLXG01000414.1 GCA_003153195.1 Myxococcales bacterium | reverse complement strand
CCGCCGCCGTAGTAGCCGCCGCCGCCGCCGCAGGTGCCGAACGACATCGACGTCGACAGTTGTCCGCCTTGGAACGCCGCGCCGGATGCTCCGGAATGGACTCCGGTACCGGCCGCGCCTCCCGCACTTTGGCTGCCGCCCGATCCGCCATGTTCATTGTTGCTGTTGCCGCCGCTCGCACCGGACGCGCCGCCGCCGGCGCCGCCCAGCGAAATGTTGTCGGTGCTCAAGTTGGTTCCGCCGCCGCCACCGCCGCCGGCGATCAAGAGATCGCTCGTGCCGCGTTTGATCTCCGAGCGCCCGCCACCAGCGCCGTTGGCGTTCGAGGTGCGTCCGCCGCCGTCGGGAAATCCGCCGCCGATGGGACTGAACCACGATCCGTTGGTGCCGGTCGAGGCGGCGCCGAGCCCGCCGCCACCGACGAGGACGTTGAGCGTTTCGCCAGGAGTGACCGAAAGTGTCGCGCTGGTGTAGCCGCCCGCGCCGCCCGGCTGGTTGTTTCCATTTTGTCCGACGCCGCGCCCGCCCGCGCCGCCCCACATCTTGACGTCGACCGTGGTGAGCCCGGTCGGAACCACGAATGATTGGTTGCCGCCGGTGTAGCTGAACGTCGCCGAACCGTGCGCCGCGCAGCTCCCGCCAATGCAGTAGGGCGTGCCGCCGCTGCAAGTCGTGGCGCAATCGCCGCAATGATTTTGTGCGTAGCTGAGCGTGGCGAAACGCGCGCCGCCACAATATGCGGGGGCCGCGCCTGGACAGGTGCTGCCGTAGAGCAAGGTCACTTCTTGCGCCGCGAGCACGCGGCTATACACGCGCATCTCATCGATGAGGCCGGGAAAGTAGACCGCCGTGTTGTTGGTGCCGCCGACATCGTAGACGCCGGCGCTCGAGCTGAAGGTGTCGGTCGCGGCCACGCAGTTGTCGAACGTGCCATCGAGGTAGAAGCACACTTGCGTTCCCGAGTAGGTGACCGCGATGTGATGGAACGCGGTGTCGGCTACCGAGTGAGTGGAGTAGTGCGCGTTCACGCCGATCTTAGTTTGCAGAATCGTGTTGTCGGAATGAAATCCGATTCCCCATCCGCCGGTATTGTGCGATCCGAGGACCACTTTGTCGCTAGAGGCGCTGACCGCCGCTCGCTTGATCCAGGCCGAATAGCTCCACACGTTCATGTCCAAGTTCGGCACCGAGGCGTTGGGCGCAGTAATTCCTCCGAACAGAAGCGCGCTGCCTTGGTAGCCTGGGACCCAGATCTGCGCGGTCGCCAGCGTTCCGGCGTGGCCGCTGCCCGATGCGTCCGCGAACGTGGTGCCCGATCCCTCGTCGAACTTCCAGTAGCCGACGAGACCGCTGGCGCTATTGGCGCTGCAGCTGCCGGCGCTACATCCTTGATCGCAAGGGCAGACGTTGCCGCAGCTGCCGCAGTTGTTGGCGTCGCCTTGGGTGTTGACGCAGATGCCGCTGCAGATCGCCGGGCAGGGTTCGCGATAGAAGAGCTTGGTCGCCGACGCGGTGTCGGCTACACCGTTGCAGTAGTTCCAAGTGGTGTTTTGATTGTAGCCGCTCGCGAAGGTGGCGGCGGTCGAGCTGTTGTTCGAGCTGGAGATGATCCAGCTCAAATTGTTTACCCCGCCGGTGAACAGATATTTGACGTCGGCGACGACGGCTGCGCCGGCGAGACTGACCACGTTGGAGAGTGTCTGCCAACTGCTCTGCGCGCCGCTGGCGAACAACGAGAACACCGCCGTGGGTGCTTGGAATTTGACCGCTGCCGAGCCGCAGGAAGCTTGGAAATAGGTGGAGATGGGAAGCCCGGCCGGAATTCGTCTGACACAATGATTTTGCGGATCGGTGCAATCGGCGGCGGTCGACTCGAAGTGATCGAAGACGTTCGGCGAGCCGTTGAGCGCGCCGTAGAATTCGGTCCAACCACCCCCGTCGGTGGTCATGTCGCAGTAGGCGGGGAAGACGGTCGATGCGCCGGTCGGCAATAGATAGTAAACGCTGCTGGTGGCGGCGGGCGTCGACGTGAGCAGCGCCGCACAACTGGTAGATGCAGCCACGCACATGCCTCCGCCACAGTAAGGCGTTGGGCCGGTGCACATGGTGCCGCACACGCCGCAGTTGTTCGGGTCGGTCTGTTTGTTCACGCATTTGCCGATGCAAATGTCTGACGCGGTGGCGGGACAAATGCAGGTCGCGTTCACACACGCTTGACCGTTCGCCACGTTGCACGCGGTCGCGCAGTCGGAGCAGTGCATTGGATCGGAAAATAGATCGACGCAGGCGCCGCCGCAGATTCCCGCGTGCAATCCGGCCGGACAGCTGCAGGTTCCGCTGGCGCAACTGCCGCCGGTGGCGCAGGCGTTTCCGCACGCGCNNGCACGCGCCGCAGTTGGCGATGTCCGTCGGCAAATTGGCGCAATAGGTTGGGCTTACCACCGGACAGGTGGTCGGCGTTGCGCTTGGACAGGAGATGACGCAGGTCCCGCTGGCGCACAGATTTCCGCTGCCGCAGGCGTGTCCGCAGGTACCGCAGTTGGCCCCGTCGCTTTGGAGGTTTACGCAGGTCGCGCTCGAGCCGGTGCCGCACGTATTCGGTATTGACGACGGACAGGCGCAGGCGCCCGATGAACATTGTTGTCCGGTGGTGCACTTGGTGCCGCAGGCGCCGCAGTTCGTCGCATCGCTGGTCAGATCGACGCACGAGGAGAGCAGTCCGCTTTTGCAGGTGACTTTGGGCGCGCAGGGATCGACGCACAGGCCGGCGATGCAGGTGAGGTTGCCGGTGCAGGTGGTGCCGCAGGTCCCGCAATTTTTTAAATCGGTTTTCAGGCTCACGCAGGTGCCGCTGCAGATCGACTGCGTCGAGTCGTCACAAGAAAGACGCGGATCGGCTGCGCAGACGCTCGCAACGCAAACCATGCCCGATGCACAAACGGTTCCGCAGGCGCCGCAATTGCTGGCGTCGCGGGTGGTATCGGTGCAGGTGGCGCTGCACGATGTTTGACCGGTCGCACAGCCGCCGCNNGGGTTGGGCGCGGGGCAGCCGGTCATGATCGCGGCGCCGCACGCGAAACTGATGAATAGAAGAAATCTGAACCCCGTCGACGTTTTCAAACATCCTCCCTGATCGGTCGCGAACGGGTAATAACACAAAATCTAGCTGTCTTTATGTCTGCTGTTCGAGCCCATTTTTGATCTTGTCGGGGCCCTAAAAGTAGGTGTACATAGCCCGCCGGTATGGATCGGCAAAAGACGGTCCAGGCTGTGGCCTACAAGGCCTCTATTCGAACAACGGAGATGACATGAAACGAGTTGGCGTCCTGGTTCTTGCTGTAGCTCTAGCGATGGTTCCCAAGCTGGCGATGGCAGACACCAGCCCGATCGGCGCGCCATCGGAAGTTTCGTTGCCGCGCTACTCGCCGGTGCAGACGCCTGTCCCAGGAAATTGGGGCATGACCTTCCTCTTCGGCGGCCTCGCGCCGTTGAGCGTGGGCGGTGTGGCCACGATCAAGCCAAATCCAATGGGAAACCCCAACTTTATGTTCAGCGAAATCGGCTTCCGCGCCGTTCTTTCGCAGGTGGTGATTCCGTTCTCATTGGGACTCGGCGTGTCTAGCAACAATCCGGACAAGGGTGATTCGACCGTCGACTTCGGCGTTAGCGCCTCGGTGGGCGTGCTCAAGGGTTTCCGTATGTGGCGCCGCATCTCTCCTTACTTCGGCGGCATGCTGCACATCTCATACGTGGATCCAACTGGGCCGTCGAACTACGCGGTCACGTTCGCTCTCGGTCCGGTGCTCGGAATCGAGTATTTTATCGCCGACCGCGTCAGCCTCTTCGCTCAAGCCGAGCTTGACGTCGCCCTAACAATCCAAGACGCGACCACGATCGTAAACTTCGGAACCTTCCTGGCCGGCGGCGGACAGCTCGGCCTCACCTTCTACTTCTAAATCGCAAGTCTCCATCGCAGGTCTGAATAATCCTCCGCGCGAAAATTTCAAGAACTCCATTCAAGAAGCGCAAAGGCAGACGCGTTCAGCGCAGCGCACGCCCGGAACGACCGAGGGAGCGTACGCACTATGTACGTGACCGAGAGAGTGAGGACGTACGTTGCGATCAACGCGTCTGACGCGCGCGTACTACTCGGTTTCGTCGAGGTTGGGAACTGCTTGCGGTCTATGCAGTCGATGCAGTTTTCCGCCGGGGAGCGCTTCCATCATCGGTTGCACTTCGCGCACCGCGATCATGCCGACGTACTGCAGATGTACCGCGAAATCGGGGTCGCCGCTCTTCGGGTTGGCGAGGATCAGCCAGCCGTCTTCGATGCCGAGGATGCGGCCCGACGCCATGAGGCCATCGACCTCTTCGGTGTCGTTCGGATTGAAGATGTCGACCTCTTTGCCGACCAGAAACGTTAGCGCCTTCGTGTCCAATGTCGGTGGAGGCTAGACCCGTCCACTCGAGCCGTCAATTATAAAGAAGCCTGAATCCGAATGCCGAGCTTGCCCTTGTGCTTGTTCTCTTTCATGAGCTGATGCGCCTTGGGCGTGTCCTCGAACGCGAACACCTGGTCGAGCACCGGGCGAATTTTGCCCACGTGAACCAGCTCGTTGGCGCGCTCGGCCTGATAGGCGTTGGCGAAATGCGAGCCGATGATCTGCTTTTGCCGCATCCATAAATAGCGCACGTCGAACTCCAGGTTGAAGCCCGAGGTCGCGCCGCAAATGACGATCTTTCCGAACCGCTTGCACACGAACACGCTGGTGGGAAAGGTCTCTTGTCCGACATGCTCGAACACGATGTCGGCATCTTTTCCGCCGGTGAGCTTTCGTATCTCGCCGCCGAAACGCTTCATCTCGTCCGACCGCTTCTTCACCTGCTCGGGCGTCTCGTCGGGCCGCTTGGCGAATCCGAAATCGCGTCGGTTGATGATCATCTCCGCGCCGAGCTCGCTCACCAGGCCCATCTTGTCGGGAGAGGAGACTACCGCGATTGGATTAGCGCCCAGCACTTTGCACAGCTGAATGGCGAAGATGCCGAGACCGCCAGCCGCGCCCCAGATCAGCACGTTGTCGCCCGGTTTGACCTGCGCCTGTCCCACCAGCATGCGGTAGGCGGTGAAAAATGTCAGACCGTACGACGCCGACTCTTCCCAAGAGAGCTTCTTCGGCTTGGTGACCAGCTGCTGCGCCTGAACTTTGGTAAACTGCGCGAACGCGCCCCAACTGGTCTCGTATCCCCAGATCTTTTGTTCGGAGCAGGCCATCGGATCGAGGCCGTTACATTCCGGACATTGTCCGCACGATTGATTGCAGTGAATGACCACCTCGTCGCCCGGCTTCCAGCGCCGAACATCTTTGCCCACCCGCCACACGATCCCGCTCGCGTCCGATCCGGCGATGTGGAACGGATCTTTGTGCATGCGAAAGACGCTCACCGGTTTGCCCTGCGCCGCCCACACTCCGTTGAAGTTGACACCGGCGGCCATCACCAACACCAGAACTTCCGACGGGCCGAGCTCAGGAACCGGGACCTCTTCGACCTGCATCGAGGTGGCCGGCTCGCCTTCGCGCTCTTTGCGAATGACGATGGCCTTCATCAGGTCTGGAATCTCTCCCAGCTCACTTGGAACCGTACCGAGATCGAGCGTCTTCATGAATGTCTCCCTCGCTCCACCAACTCTACCAATACTCCGCCGAACGCTTTCGGATGAAGAAAACCAACTTGATGTCCGCGTGCACCTGGACGAGGCGCTTTATCGATGAGCGGAATGCCGCGGCCGTCGAGCTCTTTCAGCGCGGCCGCCAGATCGTCCACGACAAACGCGATGTGATGCATGCCGGCGCGCCCGTCCTTTTGCTCGAGAAACTTTTCCAATCCCACGTTTCCACCTTTAGGCATGATGAGCTCGATGCAGGCATCGCCTTCGGCCGGCGTCATCACGAAGGCGGCTTCGGTCTTTTGCGTCGCCACGAATTCGCGCGGTCCGAGCTTGAGCCCGAGTAGCTCGGTCCAAAGCGGCAGTGCCGCGTCCATGTCTCCCACGCAAACCGCGACATGATCGATTCCCAAGATCTTCACGCGTGCACCTCCGTGCTTGCGATCAGCCGTTTCACGCCCGAAACAATTTCTTCCAGCGTCGCTTCCTGTCCGAAAATTGCGCCAATTCCGAGCGCAGTCAATCGCTGCCGATCTTCGGGCGGAATCACGCCGCCCATGATGATCGGAATCGAGACGCCGGCCAATTTGAGCGCTGCCAAGGTCCGTTCCGCCAGCGCTTCGTGCGCGCCCGACAGCACCGAGAGACCGATCAGATCGCACGACTCTTGAATCGCGGTCTGCACGATCACTTCCGGCGTGGCGCGCAGCCCGGTATAGATCACTTCCATCCCGGCGTCGCGCAAGGCAGAGGCGACCACTTTGGCGCCACGGTCGTGCCCGTCGAGCCCGGGCTTGCCCACCACCACGCGAATGCGTCGCTCCACCTCGTGCCTCCTAAAATGCCGTCGACGGCTGATACACGCCGAACACTTTTCGCAATCGATCCGAAATTTCACCTACGGTGGCATAACAGCCGACCGCGTGACGAATGTCTGACATCAGGTTGCCGCTGCCGTGCGCGGAGAGCTCGAGCGCGTTCAGGCTGGCCGTCACCGTCGCCGCGTCGCGCGACTGTTTGAGCGTCGCCAATCCGTCGATCTTCTTTTTTTCGGCCGCGCGGTCGGGTTTGTAAAGTTCGATCGGCGTTGGCTCCGAGGACTTGAACTTGTTCACGCCGACGACGGGAACGCGACCCGAGTCGAGATCGCGCTGATATTCAAACGCCCGCTGCGCGATCGCCTTTTGAATGAAGCCATCCTCCAGACAGCGAACCATTCCGCCGCGCTTCTCGATCTCGTCCATCTTTTCGGTGATGGCGCGCTCCATTTCGTCGGTGAGCGCCTCGACAAAATAAGATCCTGCCAGCGGATCGATCGTTTTCGCGATGTCGGTTTCATAGGCTACGATCTGCTGCACGCGCAGCGCGGTGCGCGCCGAAAGCTCGGTGGGAATGGCGAACGCTTCGTCGTAGGCGGCGGTGAACACCGATTGAAGACCGGCGCAGGCAACCGCCATGGTCTCGATGGTGGTGCGCGCGATGTTGTTGAGCGGCTCGGCCTGGGTCAGCGAATGTCCGCCGCAGACGCAGGCGATGCGCATCCGCCACGAATCGGGATTCTTGGCCGAGAAGCGCTCGCGCATGATCCTGGCCCAGATACGGCGGGCGGCGCGGTACTTGGCGACCTCTTCGAAGAAGTTTACGTAGGTGTAAAAGAAAAAGGAGAGTCGCGGCGCAAACGCGTCGACCTCGAGCCCGCGCTCGAGACAGGCCAGCACGTAGGCCACACCATCGGAGAGGGTGTAGGCGGCCTCTTCGGCGGGCGTGGCGCCGGCGTCGCGATAGTGCGACGCGATCGAGATCGGATTCATGCGCGGTAGCTCGCGCGTACAATATTCGATGGCGTCCACACACAGCCGCATCGAGGGGCGAATGGGAAAGATCCAGGCGCCGCGTGCGCCGAACTCTTTCAAAAGATCATTTTGAATGGTGCCAGCGATGCGATCCTTGGCCACGCCCTGTTTTTCCGCTACCGCTTCGTACATCGCCAGCAAGATCGGCGCAGTGCCGTTGATGGTGAAGGAGGTCGAGACCTTGTCGAGCGGAATGCCGGCGAAGATGGTCTCCATGTCGTGAAGCGAATCGATCGCCACGCCCACTTTTCCCACCTCACCCGCGGCCTCGGGCGCATCGGAGTCGTAGCCTAGCTGCGTCGGCAGATCGAGCGCGACCGAAAGTCCGGTCTGACCACTCTCGAGTAGATAGCGAAAGCGTTGGTTGGTCTCCTCGGGCGCGCCGAAGCCGGCGTACTGCCGCATGGTCCAGGTTTTACCGAGATACATCGACGAATGAATTCCGCGCGTGAACGGATACTCGCCCGGCTTGCCGATCGAGGCCGGCGGGCCACCTTCCGGCTCATAGAGCGGCGCAATCGGCGTGCCCGATCGCGTCTTATGGGTCATGACCTCACCAGCAGCGTCCGCGTGATCTCGAAAACCTTCTCTTTGATCTTTTCTGATTTGGCGAGCTCCGGTTCGAACAGCGCTTCGCCATATTTCGAAAAGGCTTGGTCCGAGGTGAGGTTCTTGACCCCGACCAGTCGAAAGGTGACTTCGCTTCCGCTTACCGCCAACACTTTCGATGCCGCATAGATCGTGTCGCCCGCCAACACTGGATTGGGATGTGCGCCGGCGTCGAAGCCGAGCTCCCACACGCCGCGCTGGGCCAGATCGCGCGAGGCGAGCGAGTAGCTCCACGCAAATACCAGTCCGCCGTAGACCACCCGCGTCTTTTGAAAAGAGCTCTCTTTACAGTAGAGCTCGTCGAAGTGCAGCGGATGTGAGTTGCGCAAAAGCGCGGTGAGCTGCATGTGCTCGCTCTCACCGATGGTCTTGCCGATCTGGTGAAGATAGACCTGCCCGATGGTAAACGGCGCGCTTCCGCCTTCGCGCAACTCAGTCGGACGGTTGGCGTACGCAGCCGGTCGCTTAATGGTGCCACTCACGCCCGCGGGTGCGCTCGACCGACCGGCGCGAATGAGCGCTTTGCGTTCGAACACGCACAGACACTCGCCGCGCTCGGTGACCAGCTCGGTCACTACGTGCACCACGCCCTTGTCGCCGGCCGAAGAAGGCTTGACCTCCAGCACTTGCGATCTGGCCCGCACCGTATGTCCGACATAGCCGGCCTGGGGAAACCGCACGTCGAGGTAAGCCAGATGCGCGATCGCCTGTTCGGAGACGTCGTGCACCGAGAATGACAGTCCCAAGTTCAGACAGAGCAGCGGGTGAAGCGGACGCTCGCGCAGTCCGCACAGTCGCGCATATTCGGTCGACGAGAACATCGGATGCGCATCGAGAAACGAAGCTTGAAACAGTGCCACCGCACCGCCGTCGATGGTGACTTCCCAAGGATGATCGTAGATTTCACCAACCGCGAAGTCGCCGAGCAGTCGGCCGTAGCGCGGACGAATCGGATTCATCCTTTGTCCCCAAGCAGACGGCCGGCGATCACTTCATATTGAATTTCGCTAGTGCCCTCGAAGATGCGGAAGACGCGCGCGTCGCGCCAAAAACGCTGCGCCGGATATTCGCGCGAGTAGCCGTAGCCACCGAACACTTGCAACATCTCCGACGTCACGCGCTCGGCCATCTCGGCAGCGAACACCTTGGCCATACCCGCTTCGAGATCGGCGCGC
This sequence comes from Myxococcales bacterium, assembly GCA_003153195.1. Taxonomy (GTDB): domain Bacteria; phylum Myxococcota_A; class Polyangia; order Palsa-1104; family Palsa-1104; genus PALSA-1153. The sequence continues at coordinate 25,366 of PLXG01000414.1, read as the reverse complement.
ACGCCGGTGTCTTTGCGCGCACACGCGTAATAGGTCAGACGTCGCGCGGCCTCGATCTCCGTCGCCGCATGCGCCAGCTTGTGACGAATCACCTGAAACTCGGCGATGGTTTTGCCGAACTGAATGCGCTCTTTGGCATATTTCAGCGCGGCTTCGTACGACGCCTGCGCCGTGCCGACTGCTCGCGCCGCGGTTTGAATGCGCGCATATTCGTAAGTCGCCATCAGCTGGTAAAAGCCTTTGCCCTCGACGCCGCCCAGCAGGTTTTCCGCCGCGCAAGGATAGCCGTCGAAGCCAAGCGAGTACGATTTCATTCCCTTGTAGCCGATGGTGGGAATCGCGCTGCCCGATAGCTCCGGCGGCGAAAATCGATCGCCGGGTGTTTTCTCGACGAGCAAGATCGAAAGTCCCTTGTGTCGCAAGCTGGCATCGGGATTGGTGCGCGCCAAAACCGTGAGCACGTGCGCGCGATTGGCGAAGGTGCACCAGGTCTTCTCGCCGTTCAGTCGATAGTTGCCGTCGGGTCCGCGCTCGGCGCGAAGCTTCATCGCCGCGGTGTCCGAGCCGACGTCGGGTTCGGTGAACGCCGCCGCGGTGAGCAGCTCGCCCGAGGCGATCTTGGGCAGAAATTTCTTCTTCTGCGCCTCTGTACCGTTCGCCAAAATGAGCGAGCCGGTGATGAGCATGCGGGTCATCACGCTGCCAACGGAGAGCCAGCCGCGCGAGAGCTCTTCGGTCACGATCGCCATGGCGATGGTGTCGAGACCCATGCCGCCATATTCGGCGGGAAAGATGAGGCCGAAGTAACCGAGCTCGGCCATCTTGGCGATCAGCGAAAGCGGAATTTCCTCTTCGGCGTTGTCGAGCTCGCTGGCGATCGGAACCACTTCGCGCTCGACGAACTCGCGGACACTCGCGCGAATCTGCTGGTGCTCGTCGTCCCCGTCGTGAGACAGCATGCGGCCAGGCCCCCAGGAAGGGACAGATCAGAATGTCCCTTGGAGATCTTTATGGTTCGCCGATTTTCTGTCAACTAAAGTGTGACCGGTTTCGAGCGTTTAGCGGCGGGATTTGGAGACAGTCGTGCTCAGCAGCCGAGGATGACTAGGCTGATGGCGACCAAGTTGATAATGCGCAGGATTCGTTCAGCGGTTTCCATTCGAAGGGGAGTATCGCAAGTGGCGCGCCACCAGGATGAGAAGTGAAATCAGCTATTTAAGCTGTAATGGGGTGGCTAGACCTGCTTCGCCGATCGGGCTTACCTGGGGACAATCGACCCGGTTTTGCGCTACCCGCGCGTGGCTTGAACGATTGGCATTCGCGCGGCGCGAACCGCGGGCAAAAGGCCACCGGCGTAGCCGAGCACGGCGGAGAAGATGAAGCCTGCGAGCGCGATGCCCGGTGTCAGATAAAACTGAAAGTTGGTCTCGCTGAAGCTCTGAAAGTTCATGGTCGAAAACGAAGCATAGCGCATGAAGCTGGCGCAGGCGATGCCGACTGCGCCCGACGCGAGCCCGAGCACCACCGATTCGGCTACGAACGAAACCAGCACCGAGCGCCGCCGAAATCCGAGTGCGCGCAGCACGCCAATCTCGCGCGTGCGTGCCGCCACCTGCGCGTACATGGTGATCATCGCGCCGAGCGCGGCGCCGAATGCGAAGATGACGGCGACGAAGAGTCCGAGTGCTTTGATGAACCCGGAAAAGGTCTTCGACTGATCTTCCCAGTATTCGATCTCTGGTTTGGCTTCGAGTGAGTTGAGCTGCGGATCCTCGAGGTGCGCTTTGAACGCGGCGAACTGACTTTTGTCTTTGAGCTTGAGGGTGAGCGATGACATCGACGGGCGGCGATTGAACGCGTCTTCAAATTGTTCCACGTCGCCCCATACTTCGGAGTCGAACGCCGAGCCGTGGCCGTCGATGATACCGACCACCATCCAGTCGCGCCGGGCGAAGTGCGCCTGTCCGCCCAGCTCGAAACCTTTGAATTTCCCCACCAGACCTCGCCCGAGAAGAATCTCCGACGTGCCCGGTTTGAACAGTCGTCCGTCGACACCCACTTCGGGATGGAGCTCGAGCGCGTGCGGACCGACGCCGCGAACGGTGACGTTGGCGCCCTCTTCGTCGGATTTCGCGTCGGCCTTTTGCGCGAAGATGAGTACCGTCAATTCGGGAGAGGCGAGCGGCTGTCCGTCTTTGGCGGTGGCAACTTCCGCCGCCGCTGAGAGCAGTCGCACATGCTCGGGCTGAATACCGCTCTGAATCTCGGTCTGCGCGCCTTTGCGAATGACCTTCACATTTCCAGAAAGGCCCGTCGACGCCATGGTGCGATCGATGCCTGCGCCCAGCATGAGCACGGTGGTGAACACGAAGACCACCAGCGCCAGGCCGAGAGCGGTGAGCCCGGTGGTCACCTTGCGCACGGTGAGCGAACGCACGTTGTAGATGGTCGGCACCCAATCGCGCCGAAAGATCAGCGTCAGGCCGAGAAAGCCGACCGCGAGCAAGCTTCCGACCAGGCCGAGCACGATTCCCAAGATGGTAGCGCCGAGCGAAATTCCGACGAGCAAGGAGAGGAGCTTGGTCATTAGTCGACCTTTCTGAGCGCGTCGACGATCTTCATTTTTCCGGCGCGATAGGCGGGCAGGGCGGCGGCGAGCATCCCGCCCGCGAGCGCCACTGACACCGACATCCACACCGCGGTCCAGTCGACCGAGAGCACCGGCAGAAAGCTGGCGCTCTTGGCGATCACGTCGGAGAACTGTTTGATCACCGGCGGCGCGAGCAGCACGCCCATCACCGATCCGGTGAGCCCGATGACGAAGCCTTCACCGATCACCAAGCGGACGATGTGATTGGGGCGAAATCCGACCGCGCGCATCATCGCGTACTCGGTGGTCCGTTCGCGCGTGGCCATGGCCAGTGTGTTGGCCAAGATCAGCATCAAGATGAGGAGAACCACGATCGAAACCAGCTGAATCGCCGCCAGCACCGCGGAGGCCATAGAGAGAAATGAAAGTTGAAACGCTTTTTCGCTCTCGGTGCGCGTCTCGGCCGGCGAGCTGGCGAACAGACGATCGATCGAGCGCGCCACCTCGGTCGACTGCGCTGGATCGGCCACCTTGATGACCACGATCCCGACCTGATCTTTGCGCGCCTCCGACTGCCGCTCGTCGAGATACTTCCAGTGGAAGAATAGGGTCTGCTTGTCGAACGTTTTTCCCCCGGTGGTGTAGATGANNACGAATGGTGAACTCGTAGGTACCGGGATAGATGTCGCCTTCGATGGGCAACTTGTCGCCGATCTTCCAGCCGAATTTCTGCGCGACGTCTTCACCGACGATAGCGCCTTGACGATCGCCGAGGAATGCCGTCTTTTCGGCGTCGCTGAGAACGATCTCCGGATAGAGGCGCAAGAGGCCTTCCGGATCGGCCGCGAACTTGGCGAAGAAGTTTTTGGGCTCCTTGTAGACGCCGCCGAACCAGTTCTCGTACATGATGTCGGTGACGCCGGGTTGATTCTTCACCTTGTTCACGTACGAAAGCGGCAGCGAGAAGGTGAGCGAAATCTTGTTGCGAACCACCAGTCGATCGGTGGCGGCCGCGTCGGCGCCCGTGTGCCATGCCGCGATCACCGTGCGCAAAAACACGAATGCGATGATGGCGAACGCCACGCCCACCGCGGTCAAAATGGTGCGAAGGCGATTGCGAAAGGTGCTCTTGAAGATGAGCAGAAAGAAGCTCATCGATAGGCCTCAGCCTCGCCCGCCAGCTTGCCCTTGTCGATCTTGCGCACCAGCTGTGCGCAGCGCGCGGCCTCGGGATCGTGGGTGACCATGACGATGGTTTTGCCGAACTGGGTGTGCAAAAGCTCCATCAGCTTGAGAACTTCTTCCGCGCTCTTGCGATCGAGATCGCCGGTCGGCTCGTCGGCGACCAAAATTTTCGGATCGGTGACGATGGCGCGCGCGATGGCGACGCGCTGTTCTTGTCCGCCCGACAGCTGACGCGGATAGTGATCCATGCGCTCGGCGAGCCCGACCACTTTGAGCGCGGTCTCGACCCGCTTTTTACGATCGGCGCGGCCGAGACCGGTGAGCAGTAGCGGCAGCTCCACGTTCTGAAACGCGGTCAGCACCGGCAGAAGGTTATAGAACTGAAAGATGAAGCCGATGTTCTGCGCGCGAAAGCTGGCCAGATCACCTTCCGACAGCTGCGCGATGTCGACGCCCGCGACCTCGACCACGCCCGAAGTCGGGCGATCGATGCCGGCGATCAAGTTGAGCAGGGTGGTCTTGCCCGAACCTGAAGGACCCATCAGGGCTTCGAACGCGCCCTCGGGAATCTCCAGATCGATGTTGTCGAGCACCGGAATCTCTTGCTTGCCGCGCTCGTAGGTCTTGCGCACGCCGCGAATCGAGATGATCGACTTCTTGGTAGCTTCGCTCACTTTCGCACTCCGTGCTCAACCGAGCCGTTCGATCCGCGGGCTCTACGAGCCTCGCTCACATTCGCTCGCTCACGCTCGCTCATTTTCGCACTCCGTGCTCAACCGAGCCGTTCGATCCGCGGGCTCTACGAGCCTCGCTCACATTCGCTCGCTCACGCTCGCTCATTTCTTCTCCTTGATGGTCGCGCCGTCGCGCACGCGTTCGGATGGGTGACGCACGACTTTGGTGCCGCTCGGCGGTCCCGACGTCAGCTCGACCATGTCGCCGCGTCGCTCGCCGATCTGAATCGGCGTCTCTCGCGCCAGCCCGTCTTGCGTGGTGAATAAGAAAGTCTTGCCGTCGCGACTGACCACCGCGTCGCTCGCCACCGCCAGCTTTGGTTTCGCCCCTAGCGTGGCCGGGTCGATGGGCTTGTCGAGAAAGCTCACTTTGGCCGCCATGTCGGGCAGCACACCCTTCGAATTATCGGTGAATCGCACTTTGACCGTGACCGATGCTTTGGCGCGATCGACGGTTTGGCGAATGTCAGACACTTGCCCGCGAAAGCGGCGATCGGGATAGGCATCGAGCAAGATTTCGGCCGGCGTGCCGACGCGAACTTTGTCGAACTGGGATTCCGAAACATCGGCCTGAACTTCAAGATCGTTGAGCGATGCGATCAGAAATACACCGGCTGGCGCCGCGTTCCCGCTCAACACACCGATGGGAATGACCTCGCCGACTTCGGACAGCTTGCGAATGACCGTGCCGTCGAACGGCGCGCGCACTTTGGTGTTCTCGATCATGACCTGCGCCGCTTTTTCTTTGGCCTCGGCGGCGTGGACGCTGGCTTGCTGCGCGTCGAGCTGCGCCGTCATCATCTTCAGCTTCATGTCCACGTCGTCGAACGAAGCGCGCGTTCCGGCGCCCGACGCGAGCAGCTTCTCCTCGCGATCGTGACGAATGAGCGCGTCCTTTTCGTCGGCCTGCGCCTTCTGATAGCGCGCTTTTTCCGCTGCGATCTCGGCCCGCGCTTGCGCCAGTTGCGCTTGCGCATCGGCCGACTCGAGCTCGGCAATGAGCTGACCTTCTTTGACGCTGTCGCCCTCGTCGACCAGCAGGCGCGCCAACCGTCCGGTGATCTTGGGCGCCACCTGCGCCCGCCTCCGCGCATACACATATCCAGTCGAGACCAGGCGAACCTCTTGTCCCGCCGGCGACATCAACGTCACCTGCGTGAGGTCGACCTCTTCGGCGAAGATCTTGGTCTCGTTCGAACGGAACAAGAGGAAGCCGCCACCCAGCAGTGCCACTAGGACCACGATGGTGATGAGCACGCTGGGCAGCCGCGAGCGCTCGCGCGGGCCGCCTCCCGCCGATCGCGTTTGCGGCGGAGCTTTGGCGCCGGGTTGAAACCCTTTGCCGGGTTTTCGTTCGATCTTCAGCGACGCCAGCTCTTTGGCTAGATCGCTGTCGGCGCTGCTTTTCGATTCTTCGCCCGGCACGCGCGGACTCTATCGATCAAGACATCTTCAAGCAAGCAATTGAGAAGCCTGAAAATCGGTATAGATTGTCTCCGTGGCGAGCGAACCGACGCAGGTCGAAAAGCGCACCTTTGGCGTCATGTTCGCGGCCATCGCGGTCATGGCCTGTTGGACCGTGTGGCCGATCTGGATCCCCATCTTCATTGGCGCGCTATTGGCCGCGGTCACCTGGCCCATCAAAGCGCGGCTCAACAAACGGTTCCATCACCCGCGCACACTGGCGGTCATTCTCACCACCATCGCGGTCGCCATCGCCAGCACCATCGTGGTGATGGTCGGATTGGTGGCGGTGCGCGAGCTTCTGCGCGTGCTGTCGGAGGACGTGTCGCGCTACGCTGCCGAAAGTTTGGTGTGGTTCAAATCGCCGAGTGTCGCGCGCTGGCTTTCGCGCATCGGCTCCTCACCTGAGCAGGTGCGCAATACGCTGCAAAGCTACGCATCCTCTGCTGTCAGCCATTTGTCTGACCTTTTGGGGCGGCTCATCGCCATTACCTCTTCCGGCATCGTGATGCTGATCTTCGGATCGCTCACCTCGTACTATCTACTCGTTGACGGTGAAGCGCTGGCGCAGATGATCTATCGGTTGGTGCCGATCCCCGAGGAAGATCTGCGTTCGCTCATGCGCGAGTTTTACGGCGTGGCCATGGGCACCTTGCTCGGCATCGTGGTGATCGGAATTTTTCAAGGATTCGCCTGCGGCCTCGGCTTCATGGTGGCCGGTGTATCGCGTGCGCTCTTTTGGGGAACCGTGACCGGCGTGGCGTCGCTCATCCCGTCGTTCGGTACCGCGCTCGTCGCCGTGCCGATTGCCATCGTGCTCATGGTGCAAGGTCACGTGGTGGCCGGTGTCGCGCTGCTTCTCTACTGGGGATTTGTGGTCGTTCTGTTTTCCGATTTGGTGCTGCGCCCAATGCTGATGAAGGGATATGTGAAGCTCCACTCGCTGCTCTTGCTCATCGCGCTGTTCGGCGGGCTGGAGGCGTTTGGTGCCATTGGTCTCTTGGTGGGACCGCTGTTCGTCACACTATTTGTCGCGATGTTGCGCATTTATGAGCGCAATTATCGTCCCGCCAACACTTGAACGTGGGCCTCCGGCGTCTAAACTCTTCAAGATGAGAGATCTGATCTGTGGCGCTCAGGTCGAAGAGATCGAGGATGCGTTCAGCCTGGAGTACGAGGGTAAGACCTACTACTTCTGCTCGGAACGCTGCCGGGAGACCTTCCACATGAAGGTAACCCAGGAAAGAGTGACGTTTCCGTTGACAGGTCGAGGCGCGCCGAGCTAGTTTCCCCGATGTGTTGAGCCGTAAATGCGCTGACTTGTTAAAATTATTCATCATTTTTACGGTCTGTGGAGTGGCGAGCCGGTCCGCGGCGGACGGGCCTCAGCGCAGTCTAGGTTATCTCACTACTGGAAACGGCTACGGCTTCCAGGTTTACGACACCAGCCAGAAGAAGATCGTTCAGTTTCTCGAACATCCTTATCGATATCTGCGACCCAATTCGTCCCAAGCGAATGGCGATGGCATCGTTCGGCGCAACTTGGCGTTCGACTTTTATTTCGGTGTGCGTGGTGGCGGACAATCGGCGTGGCTCAATGCTGCCACCGCTGCGAGCGATCCCGGCTACGTCGATCAGTCGAATATTCTATCGGCGCCGATGACGTTCAACGGCGGTACCGTGGACGCCTACTATTTTTCGCCGTTCGCGTTTTCGGGAAACATGATGATTGGTCTAGCGCACTCGACGTCAGCCACTGATCTGTTCGCCTCGTTCAACTTTCACATGGGCGTGGGCAGCGACATGCCCGACGCCAACGGCGAAAGCGTGCGTTACATTTCCGATCCACCGGCAATGGTCGAGACCGGACCCGGCGGTGGCGCGCTCATTTACGTGGCGCTCTCCGGGCTCACGCACTCAGACTGCAACGGCGGATATAACAAAGTTGTAGGTGGCCAGGATCTCGGCGACGGCCACACCTGCAGCGGGAATGATCAAGTTCCTTCGTTTCAGAAAACCCTCGCCGGCGGCGACAATGGTTGGTTCGGCGTCGCGGTTGTATATGTCGACGACGCTACTTCGGCCGATACGACCGCCACAGCCGTGAAAACGTGGGTCGCTGGCCGAACGCCAGACACGATTCTGTCAGACACGCAGACTGAGTTCGAGAGTTGGCGCAAACCGCCGCCCGATTTCGCAGTTTGTAGCGATGACGAAACGAAGCTCTGGCGCCAATCGGAAGCGGTATTGCGCATGGGCCAAGTGCGCGAGCCCAATATCTCGGGTCGCGTCAATAACGGAATGATCCTGGCGTCGCTTCCGAACGGACCCTGGCACACAGGCTGGGTGCGTGATGCCACCTACGCTATCGTAGCTCTCTCCCGGCTGGGACACTTCGACGAGGCCAAAGCTGCGCTCAACTTTTTCTTGAATGCGCAGCCGGTGGGAAAATACAGCGGAGCGAGCTGGCTCAACAGTCCGCCTTATCGGATTTCGGTGGTGCGCTACTTCGGCACTGGCGAAGAAGAGGCCGACTATTCAGGACAAGCTACGCCCAATATAGAGATTGACGGTTGGGGAATGGTCATGTGGGCGGCGCGACAATATCTGCAAGCATCTGGCGACACAGCGTGGCTGGCGACAATGACACGCGACGGAACCATCTATCAGGCGCTCTCCGATGGAATCGCCACGCCTCTCGAAGCCGAGCTCCAAGCTGCGGGACCGGGCAAGATTGCTGCTGCCGACGCATCGATTTGGGAAGTTCACTGGGCCAACAAGAGACACTACACCTTCACTACGCTGGCGGCCGCGCGCGGATTTTGCGACATGGGCTACATCGCTACGAAAAATGGTAGCGACGGTTCACACTATGCCACTTTGGCTTCTCAGATTCGGGCTGCGCTGCCCGCATTTTACGATTCGAACGGAGCCATAGGCGGATCGATCGAGCAGCTTGAGAACACCAATCACGCCGATGGTTCGGCGGTCGAAGCGTTCACTTGGAATATTTTGTCGAGCTTCACGGACAATACCGCGAACCAGAGCATTACACTTTTGCGAACGCTCAATGTGGCGTCGGGCGGTTTCCGCCGCAACGACGACGGACTCAGCCCTTACGACTTCAATGAGTGGATCTTGGTCGATCTGCGCATCTCCGATGCACTTCGCCGCGCCGGCCACGGCGACGAAGCAAACGGACATTTGTCGCATGTCATCACCAACGCTGCCGCGAATTTTTACCTCATCCCCGAGCTCTACAACGACGATTCCAGCGCTGGGAATATCGGCATCTATTACGGATCGATCCCGATGGTCGGTTACGGCGCAGGCGCGTATGTGCTCACGTTGTTCGATCGCGCGGGTGCGGTTGAGCCGAGTGATTGCGGGGACGGAACGCAGGTAAGCCCATCGTTTCAGATCCTCAACTGCGACGGAACGCCATCTGGATCGGGAACCGGCAGCGGCACCGGCACGATGGGCGGGCCAGGCACCACCGGTAGCGGCACTGGCAGTGGCAGTGGCTCGACCGGACTTCCCGACGCCAATCAGATTCCGTACACCTCGGCCTGCATTTGCCAGGTGGGCGCGACGCCAATTGCACCGGGCACCGCCGCGCTCGTCGCACTTCCTTGGCTTGCGCTCGCGCTCCGACTTTTGAGAAAACGATCCAGGCGCTGAGCGAATGGCAGGGGAGGGTTCGGCGCAGCTCCGTCTGGAGCTCATCGGGATTGAGAAAGACTTCGGCGGCGTTCAGGCGCTCAAGGGCGCGGATCTTTCAGCGCGACCGGCAGAAATTCTCGGACTCTGCGGTGAGAACGGCGCCGGTAAGTCGACCCTGCTCAAGGTCTTGTCGGGCGTCTATCCGGCCGGAAGCTATCGCGGCGAAGTTCGCGTCGGTGGCGTTGCGGTTGCGCTCGAAAGCACGCGCGATGCCCAAGAGCGCGGCATCGCCATCGTGCATCAAGAGCTGATGCTGGTGCCGGCCATGTCGGTGCAGGAAAACCTGCTGCTCGGGCGCGAGCCGCGACGCTTTGGGCTCATCGACGACCTCGCGCTCGGCGTCCGTGCGCGCGAGCTACTGGAACGGTTTGGCTTCTCGCAGATCGATCCGGCCGCGCCAGTTTCCAGCTTGGGCATCGGGCTGCAACAGATCATCGAAATCGTGCGCGCGCTTTCATTCGATGCACAGGTGCTCATTCTCGACGAGCCGACCGCGGCGCTCACCACCGAAGAGGCAGCGCGCCTGCACGAGTGGTTGAAGGATTTGCGCGCGCGTGGCACCACCTGCATCTACGTGTCGCACCGCATGGACGAAATCTTTTCGCTCTGTGATCGGGTCACCGTGCTGCGCGATGGCCGCACCGTCGGCACAGTGGTGACCGCCGAATCTTCGCCGGATGCGATCATCAACATGATGGTCGGTCGCACGCTCGAGATTCGGCCGCCGGAGAATCGAGCAGCTGCGGGCCCGCCGCTGGTGCAGATCGATTCGCTCAGCGTCAAAGGCGCATTGTCAGACATTTCACTCGCTGTCGGGGCGGGCGAGCTGGTCGCGCTGGTCGGTGCGCTCGGATCGGGACGCACTGCGCTCCTTTCAACCCTGTTTGGATGTGCGGAAACGCCGGTGCGCGGAGACGTGCGGCTCTCGGGCAAGTCGCTGTCGCTCTCTGGTCCACGCGACGCCATCCAAAGTGGCATTGCCTATCTGCCGGAAGATCGCAAAGGGCGCGGGCTGCTGCTCGATATGACGGTGGCCGAGAATCTTTCGCTGCCGACGTTTGCCAATACGCCGGGGCTGTTCGTCGATGACGAAAGAGAATCGAACATCGCGCGTGAACAGATCGCAGCGCTCTCGGTGCGCGGAACCGCGAATGTAAAAGTCGGAACACTGTCGGGCGGAAATCAGCAGAAGGTGGTGCTCGGCAAGTGGTTGGCGATGAAACCGCGTCTCCTCTTGCTCGACGAGCCGACCCGCGGTGTGGACGTGGGCGCGCGCGAAGAAATCTACAATATCATCGAACGACTGCTGGCCGACGGCGTCGCGGTGCTGATGGCGTCGTCGGATTTGCAGGAGGTCCGGCGCCTAGCCGATCGAATTCTCGTCTTGCAAAAAGGGCGCATTGCCGCCGAGCTACCGCGCGGAGCCAGCGAAGAGGAGATGGTCAGGCTCTCTACCTTTGCGAAGGGAAAAGCCGCGTGAGTAACCTGCGCATGCTGGCCGTGCTGCTGCTCCTGTGGGCGGGACTGGCGCTCTATCCGGAAACGCGCGAAGCGTTTTTGACCGCGGGTAATTTCTCCAATCTCACCGCACAGATTTCAGAGATCGCCATCATCGGCGTCGGCATGACGATGGTGATCCTCATTCGTGGAATCGATCTCTCCGTTGGTGCCGGTATGGCGCTGGCCGGAGTTGTCGCCGCCAAACTACAGATCGATCATCAGGTGTCGGCACCGCTGGCGTGCTTGGCGGTCTTGGCGGTGACCTCGCTCATTGGCCTCTGGCACGGAGTACTGGTGAGTCGCTTTCGGATTCCGCCGTTCGTGGCCACGCTGGGTGGATTCATGTCCTATCGCGGTCTCGCGCTGGTGCTCTCGGGCGCGCGCGGAATGGCGCCGATGCGCGATGACTTCGTGGTGTTGGGCGGACGCATGCCTGGACACGTTTCGTTAGCGATCGTGATCGCGCTCGGCGCGCTTGGGCTCGGCTACCTGATCATGCGTGAAGTACGACGCAAGAAGCTCGGACTTCCGCGCATGTCGCTGGTGATGCTGACCGTCGCGCTGGCTGCGATTTTAGCCGGAGTGATCTTCGCGCTGCTCATCTATCAAGACGGAATGCCGGTGCCGGTGCTGCTGGCGATTTTGGTCGGGCTCGGCGGCGCGCTTTTGCTTTCGCGCTCACGACTCGGTCGCTACGCCGTCGCCATTGGTGGAAACAGCGAAGCGGCGCGACTCTCGGGTGTACCGGTCGAACGCGTGACCGTGCTCATTTATCTTTTGACCGGCGCGCTCACTGGCCTCGCCGGCATCGTCGCCACGGCGCGCGGAAACGGCGTCACGCCGGGTAACGCCGGAATGATGCGCGAGCTGCACGTGATCACTGCAGTCGTCATCGGCGGCACCAGCCTCTCCGGCGGCCAGGCCACCATGGTGGGCACGCTCATCGGTGCGCTCATCTTCGGAACGCTCTCGAACGGAATGAATCATCTCGGCATCAACTCCGATTGGCAGCTCATCTTCACTGGAATTATTTTGCTGTTTGCGTCGCTGCTCGACTCGATGTCCATGAAAAAGAGGATTTCCTGATGCGCTCTCGCGTTTTTGTTGTGCTTCTGGTCGCTGCCTGCAACAAGTCCACACCTGCATCTTCGCCGAACGCGTCAGGTACTGCGCCCGAAGCGGGCCCAAAAGTCGCGCTGCTTTTATCGACGCTACAAGAAGAGCGCTATCAGAAGGACAAAAAGTATTTCGAGGATGCGGCCAAGAAGCTCGGCCTAGTTCCGTTTACGCTCGCTGCTGACAACGACAACGCGCGGCAGCTGGCGCAAGTCGAAGACGCAATCTCGCGCGGCGCCAAGGTGCTGGTGATTCAACCGACCGACTCGTCGGCAGCCGCGTCGTACGTCGCGCGCGCGCACGAAAAGGGGGTCAAAGTGGTCGCCTACGATCGCGCCATCAAGACGCCGTCACTCGACTTTTACGTTTCGCACGACAGCTACAAAGTCGGCGTCATCGAGGCGGAGGCGGCCATCAAGGCCACCGGCGGAAAAGGCAACTACGTGCTGCTCAACGGTCAGTCGGGACATTCGGTGGCCAGCGAAATCGCGCGCGGCTACGCCGAGACACTGAAGCCGTACGTCGATAAGGGCGCGATCAAAGTGGTGGTCGAGCGCAATCACGACTCGTGGTCGCCCGAGCAGTCGCTCAAGACCGTGGAGGACGCCATCACCAAGACCAAAGGCGACATCCAAGCGATCTTGGCCAACAACAGCGGTATGGCGCGTGGTGCGGTGCAGGCCGTTCAAGCGGCCGGACTTGGCGGCAAAGGAATCTTCATCGCCGGGGCCGATGCCGACGCCGCCAACGTCAACTACGTGTGCGAAGGAAAGCAGTCGATCGAAGTGATCAAGGAGATCAAACCGCTGGCCGAGCGCGCCGCCGAAGTGGCGGCTGGCCTGGCCAAAGGCACGCCCATCGCTGGCGGAGATTCGGAAGCGGGATCGATCAAAGTGGCAGCGGTGGCGGTGAACCTGGTCGACAAGTCGAACGCCAAACAGCTCATCGTCGACTCTGGCTTTCATACCGCGGCGGAAGTTCCAGCATGCAAATGATTCGATTGCTCTCGTGGCTGCTGGCGATTGGCGTCAGCTGTTCGCTTATTGAATCGCGTGCAGTCGCCGACATCGTCGAAGACACGCCAACACCGCTCTCCGAGTTGTTTCCCGAGCAGCGCGCGCCGGAGCTGCAAACTACCGCGCGTCCGTCGAGCGGCGTCGGTGCACAAACGCCCAACGATCTGATCGGCCGACTGTTACCGGGCGATCTGAAGTTCGACATTCACGGCTATTTTCGCGCACCCCTGCGACTGGGTTGGCAAAAGCGCAAGAGCGGAAGCGGTGAGAACCTGCACTCGCCGTGGCTGGTCGACGATGACTACTATCGCTCTGGATTTGCCTACACTCGCATCCAGGAGCAGGACTGGTCCGAGATCTATCTGAGCGTCGGCAACAAGTATCTCACCGGTACGGTCGCATTCATGGGATCGCTTTACTCCGACTCGGCGGGGGTGTCGTCTGCCAATCCTGCGTTGGGCATCACGCAGGCTTGGCTCAACTTCAACTGGGGAGCCGACGGGCCGCGCGTGAAATTCCGCGTGAAGATCAAGGGCGGCGCCTTTTGGGATCGCTTCGGCTACATGCCCGAATACGACACTTATATGTTCGGACGCACTCATCAGCTCGGTGCGCAAGTGCGACTCGAGGTGAGCCACGCCAAGCTGCACTTCTGGTTGCTCAATGGAGTCGGAACCCATCTCGGGGATTCCAACAACAGCGGTCTCACCATGCTCAATTACGCTGCGGCGGGTTTCTCCTACGGTCGTCTTCTCGACGTCGGATTTTATTTTCTCGACGCCGAGACCCACGACGAGCAGCAGCTCAAAAATATCACAGATGCTTCGATGCGTGTATACGGGGTCGAGCTTCGGCTGCGCACCAAACGTTTCGGCACCGCCTACATCGCAGGCTCGATCATTCCGCTCGACCAGTCCAATTGGCTGGCGCCCGTCCTCGAGGTAGTGCACGGAACCAGTGGAGTTTTTCTCACTCAAAACTATCTCGGTACTAGCAAGAGCAACAACGGCACTGGCCAGCTGTGGAACGTCGGCTTCAGCTACCACTTCAGCCTGCGCTCGATGCTGAGCGAGGTTTCGCCGATGACGCTGGCGAAAATGCACAACACCGACATCACGCTTGGGCTCTTCGGCATGTACACCTACGTCGAGTCGAAACAAAAAGATCCCGACCCGACGATCAACAAGGATGGCATCGGCTATTTCAAATGGGGTGCCGAGCTCGGAGCCTCGCCGCTGTCTTGGATCGTGTTGTCGCTTCGTTACGATCGCGTGGTCATGAACCTCGATGACAGCGCCAACGCGTTTCGTATCATTACGCCGCGTATCGGCGTGCGCACACACTGGATCGTCGACGCCGAGATCTTTCTGCAGTATTCGAGATATTTCTACGGTGGACGCATCCAACTTATCAACATTCCGAATGAGACGAAGCCCGACGACAACGTCATCAAGCTGCAAGCCCAGCTCGTCTTCTAGCGTCGAGAAACTCTCAGAAAAATGAGAGGCTCCACGGAAAATCCAATGCCGATTCACGCTAACGATCGAATTTTGCTCGATCGGGTGCGTGGCCTACCGATTGCTCTATCGCCTTCGCATGAACACTACTTCGAAGCTCCTCGTCGTCGCTTGTTTGCTCTTTCTTGGATGTGACTCGCGACCCATCGGAAGGAACGAGGCTCCGATGCCGAACGAGCCCGGTCCGATAGTCCCGATAGTCAGCGCGCCGACGATTGACGCCGCGGTCTCGCCAGATTTAGCGAGCCCGCCTGATCTGTCGAGCTTGCCTGATTCCGCGGTCATCGAGTGTGGCGGGCTTCTGAATGTGCCGTGCCCGAGCGGGATGTACTGCGAGCTGCAGAACTGCGGCGTGTTGGATGAAGGAGGCATCTGTCGGAGTCTAAACATCGTGGTCTGTGACGACATCGCTTCACCGGTATGTGGTTGCGATGGAAAGACCTATGCGGACGATTGCAGTCGGATGGGCGCCGGCGTCTCGAAGAGCTCCGACGGACATTGTCCCTGTGGACCCGCGGAGTCTTGTAGTCCGTAGCTAGAAGTGGATCGGCTCCTCGGCGTCGTTGACGAACTTCACCTGTGCCGACGCCGATAGCTTGTCGATGAGCTGCTTCAAGTCGCGATAGTAGGCGTCGCTCCAGGCGCTCACTTCGACGCGCACGCTCGACTTGCGCAGGATCAACCGGACGTCCGATTCCCACGGGTGCTTCGAGCTCGGGTCTTTGAGCCAGAATTCGGTGTCGCTGTTTTTTCCCACATAAGAAGGAAGCGATTCGATGCTGCGCGCCAGCTCGTCGCGGTTGTGCTCGAGCCAGTCGTATTCGAACCTCGCCAAAAATTCGAAGCTCATCTGCCGGCATCCTACGGAGGGCGCGTCGATTGGGCAAGGCGATTGCGGCGTACCCATCCCGTCGCTGGGCCTGGGGCCGGGGTACCCAGATCGGGACCTATGCCTCCGGGAACAAAGGCCTTTATCGATGTAAGTGGACGTAACCAATGGTGCGCCTCCTGGCACAACGCCTGCAACGAGGTCTCGCCAAACGATGTCGCGACTGTCGACATCTGGGGGCGCTCGATGAAGCTCGGTTGTGAAACATCTTTACCGGCGCGGTTCTCAATCGCGCTGGCGCTTGCAGGTTGCGGAGGCGCAAGCCCGAGCACGCTGCCCGAAATTTCCGCCAGTCAGGCGAGCGCGCTGACCTCGTTCAGCTCGCCATCGGCCATCGCCCTCGATGCGCAGGGAAATCTTTTCGTTACCGATCGAACCAGTGAAGTCCTGGCCACGGTCACGCTCGGCACTTCGTGCGGACTCAGCGTGGTCGCCGGAATTCCCGGACAGCCCGGTTATCAGGATGGCGACGGTCAGAGTGCGCAGTTCAACGTTCCAAACGGCGTGGCGCTCGATCCGGCCGGCAACGCCTACGTCGCCGATCGCTCGAACGGAGCGGTTCGCAAGGTCACGCCCGACGCGCAGGTGAGCACCTTTGCCACCTACTATGAGGCGGAAGATGTTTCGTTCGTCGGCGGAAATCTCTGGGTCTCTTACATCACCGGGCCTGGCGACAACTACTTCGACAACATCAAGTACTACGACCTCACCACCGGAATGAACACCTGGGCCGGCGCGTTCGGCGGCACCAATCGCGCGCCCGGACGCACGGTGGCGGCGCCTACCACCGTCGCTGGAAGCAACTATTTCATTTCCGCCGTCGCCACCCGCAACATCCTCGTCGGTGGAAATCCTATTCCTGCCGATTCGAATTTCGTTGCCGGCACCGGAGAAGTTGGCAGCCAAGATGGACCGATCGCGCAGGCGACCTTCAACACGCCCGCCCACGTGGTCGGCGCGCCCAACGGAAAGCTCTACGTCGCCGATACCGGCAATCATGTAATTCGCCAAATCACCAACCTGGCTACGGTCTCACCGTTCGTCGGCACCGCGGGCGCTGCCGGACTGGTCGACGCCAACGGCGCCAGCGCGCGTTTCAACTCGCCCGAGGGAATCGTTGTGGCCGCCGACGGCTCGCTCTTCGTGGCTGACACCGGAAACGGCGTGATTCGCCGCATCACTACCGGCGGCGATGTGCGAACGATTCAATACGGCCAGCCCGGTTGCGGTGTATGCCCGGCCGGTCATAGCCTGTGCGGCAACGGCTGCATCGCTTCGGTGTCAGACAACAACAACTGCGGCGCCTGCGGAAACGTCTGCGGCTCAGGTCAGACGTGTGTGAGCAGCACCTGCGCTGGGCCGGCCACCATCACGGCGATCTCGGTGCAGAGCGGCGCCACCCATCTCACCATTTCCGGCACGCCCAACGTCGGTTATCACATTCAGGCGTCGTCCGACCTGATCCACTGGAGCGACATCGGCACCTCGACGACGAACGGTAGCGGAGTCGGGACCTTCGTCGACTCGTCGGCTGCGAAGTACGCCGAGCGCTTCTATCGCGCTGAGCTTTAGATCGTTAGCGGGTGAGAAATTTCGAGCTCCAGTCGCCCGCCGGATCGGCGTTCCACTTGAGCTTGCCAACCTTTCCGCTCTTGCTGATCTTCGCCGACTCTTCCAAATCATAGGTTCGCGATTCCAGCTTCGCGCCGTTTTGGAAGCTGACCGTCGCCGTCTCGTAACCGCGGCCGATGAAGCCGGGAATGGTGCTGCCCGAATTGCCGTAGGTCACGGTGAGCGCGGGCTTCTTGCCAGTTGTGACCGCCGCTTGCTTGTAGAGAACTGTCTTCTTCGCCGCTGCGATAATCTGGTTGGTGAGCTTGGCGGTCGTCGTCTTATTGGGCGCCGGTGCGGTGAAAGCGTGTGCAGCGCTGCCAACGAGAGAAATCGCGAGAATTCCAATGAGCTTATTCATTGTCATAGCCTCCGAGGAGGTCCGGTGTGCACACCTTGCGCCATGTATGACGATTGATGTTTCACGTAATTAGCGAACTGCGCGATAGCAACTTGAGTGGTTCAGCCGGCGCGTGGACGTGCCACCCAGCGTGCTTTTGCAATCGAGGCTACGTTTGTTACGTCGTCCTTCATCGCATCTGGATGTTGAGGCAGTAAACTATTCCACTCGACAAGTCGTTTTCGGCCCCATTGAACAAATGTTATCGATCGAGCTCGACTGAGGTGCCGACTGTTCAGTCGTGACGCCACCGCCTTCGACGCACTAACCCTTCACCGATCCCTGCGTAAGCCCGCCGATGAGATGCTTCTCCAGCGCGAAGAAGAGCGCCATCACCGGGATCGAAACTAAAATGGCGCCGGCGGCGAAGTGGCCCCATTCGGTGGAGTAGTCGCCCACGTAGCGCTGCAGCTGCACCGGCAGCGTGAACGAGAGCGGATCGTTCATGAAGGTGGCGGCCAGGATGAACTCGTTCCAGGCGGTGAGAAAGCAGAACAGCCCGGTCACCGCGAGGGCCGGACGTGACAGCGGCAAGACCACGCGAATGAAGGCGATGAAGCGGGTGCCGCCGTCCAGGAGCACCGCCTCTTCCAGCTCGCGCGGCAGCGAATCGAAGTAGCTCTTGAGCATGAAGACGCAAAAGGGAATGGCGGTGGTCGAGTAGACCAAGATGAGGCCGGCTAGGTGGTTGAGCAGCCCGAGCTTCTCGAGCAGTACGTAGAGCGGGATCGAGGTGACCACGCCGGGAAACATTTGCGAGAAAAGAAACGCGCGCAGCGACGTCTCGCGGCCGGGAAAACGAAAGCGCGAAAGCGCGTAGGCGGCGCTGCAGGCCAGCACCACGCCGACGGCGGTAACCGCCAGGGAGACCGCGAGCGAGTTGGCCAGCTGTCTGCCAAACAGCCAGTGACCGCCATCGCGCGCGCCTAGCACGTCGGCGAAGTTGGCCAATGTCACGTGTTCGGGAATGGGGCTGGCCGAGAGCGAAAATCCTTGCGACGGGGTGAGCGCCATCTTCACCACCCAGGCGATGGGATAGAGCGTGATCATGGATGCGATCACCAGCACGACATGAACGAGCGCGTTGCGCACGGCTTTCATGCTTCCGCCTCTTTGTCAGACAATCTGCGGGCGAGCGCCGACCAGATCACCAGCACCAGGAAGATCAAGACCGCGTAGGCGGCGGCGTAGCCATAGCGACTGCCGCGCACGAAGGCCCAGCGATAGGCCTGCGAAACCAGAATGTCGGTGGCACCGTCGGGCTCGCCGCCGGAAACCAGAAAGACGATGTTGAACATGTTGAAGGTCCACACCGCGCCCAAGATCACCGACGGCAAAAGTGCCGGGCGTAGCAGTGGCAAAATGATATGGCGCAGTCGCTCCCAAGCGCTGGCGCCGTCGAGCGCGGCGGCCTCTTCCAGCTCTTTCGGAATGCGCGAGAGCGCGCCGAGAGTCACCACCATCATGAAGGGAAATCCCAGCCAGACATTGGTGGCCAGGTTGGCGGCAAAGGAGGTGGCGAAGTGCGAAAACCATGAGACCGGCGCGATGCCGAACAGCGAGAGCAGTCCGTTGATAGCGCCGAACTGGCGATGGAACATCCCTTTCCAGATGAGCGCGGTGATGTAGTTCGGCACTGCCCAGGGAATGATCAGCAGCACGCGGTAGACGCCGCGCAATTTGAGCAGCGGATTGCGCAGGAGCAGCGCCAGCGACACGCCTAGGATCACGTGCAGTGTCACGTTGGCGACGGTCCATAAGATGGTCACACCGAGGGTGAAATAGAACGAGAGCGGATCAGTGATGGGGATTTCGCGCAGCGACAGAATGCTGATGAAGTTTTGCAGGCCGATGAAGGTGAAGCGGCCGGCTTGATGATGGTAGAGCGACATGCTGGCGCCGACGGCGAACGGCACGAACACCAAGATGGCCATGGAGATTGCGGCTGGTGCCAGGTAGGCGTAGGCCGCTCGTTGTTTGCGCGCTTGACCGAGGCGGCTGGCGGCGCGGCGAGAGAGATAGATGAGCGCGACTAGACAAAAGACTCCCAGCGCGATTGCGTAGGGAAGCGGCGAGACCGGTGTCGGCAGAAGATGGATCGACGCCATGATGCGCGCTTGCGCGTCGTGTAGTGCAGCGGCTGGTGTGGCGGCGCCGCGCAGCACTTTACGAAGCGCGTTTTGCACCGGCTCCCAGATGAGCGCCATGGCCGGCACGCTGGGCGTGGCGATGGTGTCGGGCAGCTGCCGGTAGAACGCGCCTAAAATGGGATCGTCTTTGACGCGGGGATCGTCCCACACCGCGCGTGCAGCCACCGTCTGTCGTCCTTCAATCGCACGAATGCGCGCGCCATCGGCGCCGGTCAAAAAGTGAGCGAAGCGAAGGGCGGCCTGAGACGACGCAGCCCGCGCGGCGAGAAATACCGACTCGATCGACAGCAAGGGCGCGGCTCGTTTTCCGGTTTCGCTGACGATGGGAAGGCGTGCCACACCAAAGTCGACGCCGGGCGCGATCTCACCGGTGAACCACGGACCGGCGATGGTCATGGCGGCATTTCCTTCGTTGAAAAGCTGCGCGATGAGGACGTGGGTGGCATCGCCGGGCACCAGATGCTCGCGATCGAGCGCAAGGACGAACTCGACCGATCGAATGGCTTCCGGTGAATCGAGCCGCGGAATTCCATCGTCGAAGATCTTGCCGCCAAATCCGTGCAGCCAGGCCGCGTGATAGAAAAAATCGGCGGTCTCGTAGGCGAAACCATATTTGCCGGCGCCACGTTTTTGCCGCGCGAAGGCGATGAGCTCGTCGGTAGTGTCGGGCGGCTGGGCCAGCTGATCGCGCCGATAGAACAGTGCCAGGCTTTTGAACGCGAGCGGCAGCGCGAAGAGCTTTCCGCCGTCGTGAAGTGGCGTAAAAGTCTCCGGCAAATAGCCGTCGTCGTCGGCCGATTCCGGCACCTGTTGAATCAAGCCCGAAGCGCGCCAGTCGCCGATGCGTTCGTGCGCGGCGATGAACAGATCGGGACCATTTCCACGCGGAATGGCCGCGCTGAGCTTTTGAGAATAGGCATCATAGGGAACGGCCACCGCGTCGACGGTCTCGTCGGGATGGGTTTGGTTCCATGTTTTCACCACGTGCTCGAGCGCGCGCTCCTCTTCTCCGCGATAGGCGTGCCACAAGACCACGTGAGCCGCCAAGATCGCCGGCGCGAAGAGCATTTACGGACGAGCTCGCTGTGCCGAAGCGCGATCGTTCGAGCTGAAGATGCGAGCGCCGGTGCCGTCGAAGAAGTGAAGGCCTGCCGCATCGAGCGTGATCGACGTGCGCGCGCCCACTGCCGGCGGATCTTTCATGCGTGCCACCAGCGCCAGCGCCCCGATGCGCAAGTGCACCAAGGCCTCCCAGCCGAGGTGCTCGACCACTTCCACCATGGCGTCGGCCGCGCCTACCCCGTGTCCGACATGAACATCCTCGGCGCGAACGCCCACTTGCGCGGTGCCATCGGGAAGACTGTGAACCAGCGCGAGCTTGCGCGCGTCGTCGGCCGGAATGAGGTTCATCTCCGGCGTGCCGATGAACTTGGCCACGAACTGATTGGCCGGATGCTGATAGAGCTCGTCGGGCGTACCCACCTGCTGCAGCTCGCCGGCTTTCATCACCGCGATGCGAGTGGCAAGCGTCATCGCCTCCACCTGATCGTGGGTCACGTAGATCATGGTGGCAGACAATTGACGATGCAGGCGCATGAGCTCGATGCGCATCTGTCCGCGCAAGGAGGCATCCAAGTTGGAGAGCGGCTCGTCGAAGAGAAAGGCTTTCGGCCGGCGAACCACCGCGCGACCCATGGCTACGCGCTGACGCTGGCCGCCGGAAAGATTTTTGGGCAGCCGATCGAGGAGCGGCTCGATCTCCAGCATGCGTGCGGCTTCGGCCACCCGGGTGACGATCTCGGACGGTGGCGTCTTGCGCATCTTCAGACCAAAGGCGAGGTTTTCGCGCACCGTCAGATGCGGATAGAGCGCGTAGCTCTGGAACACCATCGCCAAGTCGCGATCGCGCGGCTCACTCTGCGTCACGTTGGCGCCATCGATTACGATCGCGCCCGAGTCGAGCTCTTCGAGGCCGGCGATGCAGCGCAGCAGTGTCGACTTGCCGCAGCCCGAGGGTCCCACCAACACCAGAAACTCGCCGTCGGCGATATCGAGGGAGATGCCCTTTAGAATGGTGGCCGCGCCGTGGCTCTTCTTGACGCTCTGTACCGACAGGGTGGCCATAACTGGTTATGGAAGTGCGACGACGTCGCCCTGGGGGACCAGGATCGACGAAGCGCGCGGGCCGAGCTTGAGATCCACCACGCCGCCCGCGCCCGCCGTCACTGCCGGCACGCCGTCGTTCAGTACATCGGTCAGCACGGTGCCTTCGGCGAAGGAGGTGGTCATCGGTCCGGTGTCGGACGTCTGCGCATCGGCGGTATTGATCGTCACCAAGATCGTCTTTGCGCCATCGGTGCGCTCGAACGCGACCAGGTGCGCGTCGGACTCCGAGCCCACGTGATCGGTGGTGAAGTCGAACTTGAGCGTTCCACGTCGAAGTTGCGAGTAGGTCTTGCGAATCGCGATCAGCTTTTGTGTGAACTGAAAGGTCGCGCCGCTGGTGGCGAAGTTGGTGTCCCACATGCGCTCGCGATTAGACGGGTCATTGCCGCCGAAGAATTCCTGCTCGGTGCCGTAGTAGAGGCAGGGAATTCCGTCTTCGGTGTAGAGATAGGTGAGCGCGGAGTAGAGCGCCGCCAAGCTGTGGTCGCGATCTTTGGTCTGCGACACGTCGAAGAGGAAGCGCGCCACATCGTGGTTGTCCATGAAGTTGACCAGCGTCTGCTGCGCCGAGACGCCGATGCCGTCGTCGTTTGGCACCGACGCGTACTTGGCCATCTTCGTGGCAAATTGGTTGGAGATGGAGGTGGTGGCGCCGCCATTTTTGAACACGTTGTCGTAGACCGAAAATTTCTGCGGAAAATAAAAGACCGAGTCGACCTCTTGGTTCATGGTGAAGCTGCCGTCGAGATCGTCCGATCCATCGAACGATTCGCCGAACATGAAGAACTTCTGCTTCGGCTGCGAAAGCGGTTTGACCGTCGCGTTCGGATTTCCCTGAACGGTCGGATCAGGCAGCACCATTTTGCCAGCCACGTATTTGCGTAGGTTGGGCGCGAACTCCTGCCAGAATCCGTGCTCGACGTGCTTGAGCGTATCGATGCGGAATCCGTCGAAGTCGCCGTTCTGAATCCATTTGGCGAATTCGGCAGTAAGCGCGGCGCGCACATCTTCGCGCTCGGTGGCGAGATCTTTGAGTCCACCGGGGAAATCGCCGGTGACCACTTGGGTCAGGTCGCCGTAGTTGGTGATGCGACCTTTGCGGTGATACCAGTCGTCGCGCTGAAACGCGAACTGCTTGGTGGTATCGGGATCGCCCGCGTTCGCGCCGGGCATCGTCGGCCAGCGGTTGATGGGACCGTCGAAGATCCACGGCGTCTTCACCGGGGCGGAGAAGCCGAGTGAGCTGAAACCGAGAATGCCGGCGGCGTTGAAGTCGGGATCGTACTCGGAGATGTAGGTGATCGGCAGCGTCGAGAGCGCGCAGGTGCCGGCGCTATTGCCGTTGCCAGTGCCATTGTAGAAGCAGAAGTCGAGGTTCGACATGCACGATGTGCCCGACGGACATCCCTCTTCGCACGTCAGACAATGTTGCGGACAGGATTGCGCGTTCATCGGCGGCTGCTCGCCGCAACCTCCGCCATAAATCTCCTGATCGGGCTGGCCGTTGCCGTTGATGTCGTAATAGAAAAGCTGCGCAACGTGGTTGGCGACGATGTCGAGGATCACCTTGAAGCCGCGCTTGTGCGCCTCACGGACCATCTGTCGCAATTTCGTCATGTCGCCGAAGTGCGGGTTCACGTGGTCGAAATCTTGCTGCCAATAACCATGATAGGCGTCGAAGCCGGCGTCGGTCTCGAGGTTGCGCACCGCTGGTGAAATCCACAGCGCGGTCACGCCGAGCGTCTGCAGGTAGTCCATGTGATCGATCAGACCTTGCCAGTCGCCGCCCTGATAACGACCGAGCGCCTCACGATCGACGCCGTCGTCGTTGTTCAAATCTCCATCGGCAAATCGATCGACGAGGATCTGATAGATCATCTCATCGCGCCAATCGCCGAGCTGTCCGGCGCTAGTGGTCCAACCCTGATCGAGCAGCGACACGTCATCGCCGCAGCCGGTGGTTGTGAGTGATAGGAGGCAAAGGAGTAGAATTGTCAGGATTTGGTCGACGGTCGACAGTCGATGGTCGACGGGAAGTCGACGGTCGAGAGTGGCCGCGGACCGTCCGACGGACTGATCCGTCAACTGTTGACTGTCGACTGTTGACCGTCGACTCATCGATAACTCGAGTTGAACCACCATTCGACTCCTGCTCCGAGGTAGTGGACGACTCCGTTCGCGTAACGGAAGTCGAGCGGATCGAAGCTCTGCACGCGCGCGTCTTCGTTCATCACCGACAGCGTGTAGATCAAATAGAGAATCGGTCTCGAGTAGGTCCCTTTGCCCATCGGCGACACTGTTGGCATGAGCGAGAAGCGAAAGACTTTGGGCTCGAGCGCGCGATTGGCGACCGGATCGATCGAGTCGCCGCTGCGCGCTTGGTACGAAAGCTCCACCGCGGTGTGAAAATATTTGTGCAGGTAAACCACCGGGCGCACCGACAAGATTCCTTCGGTGTAGCTGCCCTGATTGAACATCCCCGAATCGGGCGCGTCGAAACGTCGGACATATCCGCCCACCATCACGCCCACCCGCTCGTGCTCGTAGTTGAGTGAAAGCGCGCCGACTACTTCGCGAGCGCCGCCGACTTTGCGCGTCGGATCGAGACTGGTGGGAACGGTGAGCTCGCCAAATGCGGCCAAACCGCCGGCGACGCGGAGCCACAAATTGGCGAACACGTATGGACGCAGCCACGCGCCGAGTTGCGCGCCGATCACGTACCCCGTATCGCTCGGCAGTGGTTGCTCGAGATGAGTGGTCGGATCGGTCTGCGTTCCCGACGGGAGCAGATGCAGCTCGGAGTAGAGCGCGACCTTGGCGCCCGGGAAATTTCCGAAGCGCTGTGAAACCTTCAGCGACATGACCATGCGCGGACGATCGAGCACGGTGGCCGAGCCGGCAGGTCCGAGCCCGCGCGGTGGAGTGGTCAGCGTTTCATATTGGTAGAGATCGTCGAGGCGATTGAGTCCGACGTGAAAGTCGACCTCGAATTTTTTGTAGTTGTACATCGCGCCGGCGCCGATGGTGTTCAAGTTGTCGAGCGGCCAGTAGTCGAGCAGGTAGATGTCGTCGCCNNCGGTACATGCGCGAGCCGACCCACAAGCGCAGGCCGTGCGCGAACAGATTTTCGGTCTCAGCGTAGGCGTTTCGCAGCGCGATATGTGAATCGAAGGCGCCCGAGTAGTGAAACAGATCGCCGCCGGCAAACGCCGGAACGACCACCACGCGCCATTTTTTCGACGGGTCGTCGCCGATGCGGCGCGTGTAATAAAAATCGAGCTCGAGGTAGGGCGCCTCTTCCAAAC
>PLXG01000103.1 GCA_003153195.1 Myxococcales bacterium | reverse complement strand
GCAGTCGCTTCTTTGACCGCCAAGAGCGCCGGACGAAAGGCTCCATGATCCAGGTAGATCTGTCCGATCATGAGGCTCGCATCGGCGATGGCGCGATGCGGTGCATGGCTCGAGCGAAGACGAGCGAGCGCTGCTTGAGCCGACTTGAGCGCCTCCTTGGTCTGACCGCGATCCGCCTGGGCGCGTGCCGCCCCGAGCAAAACATCCGACGAGCTGCGTAGCACAGGAGTGGCTTTGCCAAAAAGATCGAGCGCTCGCTCCGGGTGTCCGCGATCGCTTTCGATCTGCATGGACAGCGAGAGCCCTTCAGCGCTTGCAGTGACCGAATCTGACGTGGTCATTTCCTTGAGAGCTTCGTCGAAGCGTCTCTCGAGCACATAGGCCCGCGCCAAAAGAATCGGCGCGCTCACTTTGTTTCCGATCAGGATCTTCTCCGCCGATGCGCCGTCTTCCAGCGCGAGATAGGCACGGGCGGCGCCGAGTACGGTATCGCGATCGGCCTGCCTACCGAGGAGCAGCTCGTACTCGTCGCGCGCGGCGAACGCGTCGCCTTCTGCCAGGTTCAGCTCGGCCAGCTCTCGGCGAGCGGGCAGGTAGGCGGCGTTCGACTGCAAGATCCGACGGAGCTCGTCGGTCGCCTCTTTGGTGCGCCCGACCTGACGCAGACTCCGGGCCAAGCTCAGCCGGGCGTCGAGGAGCAGCGGTTGCAAGCGCAGCGCCTCGTTCAGCCAGTAACGTGCGCGATCGTACTCGTGAAGCGCGCCGTAGAGCTCGCCCATCGCCGCCGCCACGTCCGCCTGCTTGTGCGAACGTTCGATCTGCTCCAGCTCTTTTTGTGCGCGCTCGGTCTGACCAGTGGCCAAATCAATTCGAGCCGATGCGATGCGAGCGGAGATCGACTCTGGATCGATTCGACGAGCGGTATCGACATCGGTTCTCGCCTGGGTCGTCTGTCCCAGCTGAAGCTCGGCCAGCGCGCGCAACACCAGCACGTCGCTCTTGTTCGCACCCGCGTCCTTGAGCACGTTCAACACCGCTTGCGGATCGCCGCGCTTGAGCGCAACTTCGGCGAGCACCAGTCGCGGTGCCAGCGCCGGCGAGCTCTGTGCCGCGTGCTGCGCCACCCGTTCCGCCTGATCGAGCTCGAAGGCATCCACCAACGATCGAGCCAGCGCCTCATCCAGCAAGAGATCCCCGTCGCGACGCTTGGCCACTGCCTGGTCGAGATCCCGCCTGGCCGATTGTAAGCTTCCCCGCGAAAGCTCCAGGTCGCCGAGCCCCAGGTAGGCGCGCGCCAGTTGTCCCGGCGAAGCGTCGCCGGCCAGCTTGGAGGTGACGGTCTCCAGCGCCGAACGGGCGGCTTCGCGATCACCACGCCGAAGCTGTAGGAGCGCGCGATCGATCAACGTCGCGATGTGGCTGGGGTTGAGCTCGAGCGCCCGACGATACGCGTCGAGTGCCCGCTCGTCATGCTTGGCCGCCGCCTCGGCGAGTCCCAGGGCGTGAAGCGCAAAAGGATCCGCGGGGTCGATGTTCACCACTCCACGCAGAAGCTCGATGGCTAGCGCAGGATGGTTGTCGCTCAGCTCCACGCGTGCGATCGCGTATTGACTCGGCCCGTCGTGCGCCTTGGCCTTGAGCTCGCTTGCGAACGCTCGAGCGTGCTCGAGCTCGCCCTTGGTGAGCGACAGAAAGATTTTCGCCTGCAAGATCTCGGGCGTGTCTTCCCGCCCACCCGCGATCACCGCGCGCTCCGCTTCGGCGATCGAATCGCTGAATTCGAACGCGATCTGCGCCAGCAGCCGAGTCCTGAGCATGCGAACTTGATCGGTGCTGCGCTCGCTCAGCATTTGTCGGTAGTCCAGCTCCGCGGCTTTGCAGGAGGGATAGTTGGCCACCGCGATCTTGGCGTTCGCCCGTTCCTCTGCATCACCCAGTCGAGCGCGAAGTCGCCATTCGCGCACCAGCAAACTACAGAACAAGGTGAATCCGAGCACCGCGATGAGCACGATAAGCTCGGCGCCAAATCGACGGACTGGCGGTACCGGCGCCGCGGCGCGAATCTTGGCGTCCGGTGCGGCGACTGGAGGATCACCGGCGAGCGGCAACAACGACCGGGCTCCCGCAAGCGATTTTGCGTTCACCAGTACGGTCTCGGCGCGATGGAACTCGAACGGCGGCTCTCGATCCGATGGCGCCGAGTTGCTGCTCGCACTCGAAAGTGAGTTCCTGTGCCCTGCCTCCGCCAGCGACGGAAAGAGCGGCTTGCCCGCCGAGCTCGCTGGCATCGACCCCTGGTTGACCGCTAACAGCTGTGTCGACTGCATCGATTGGCTGGGCTCGATGTCGAAGAACGAATCGTCCGAGAGCGCAGAGGCGATGGGCGGAATTTCGTGACTGACCTCTGAGTGGGGATCGGTCGGCGACGAATCTTCGCTTACGAGCGGCGTGCCGTAGACCGGCGGACCCACCTGCCGCACGGTATGGTCATCGCCTTCAAAGGCAGCAGGATCGACCTCGGGATCGGGAGTCACCGCTGGAGATGGCGCTGCTTTGCGCGCGCGCGCTTCCACTCGAGGCGGCGGCGGCGGAACCACGGCCCGTACCGGCTCTCGTCGCGAGGGACGTGGCGCGCCGGTCGGCATAGGGACCATCGGCGGCGGCGTCTCGCTGGTCTCTTCCGCGAACAGATCCTTCGCCTTCGCTGGATAGAGTCGCGTGAACGACGGCGCTTCAGTGAGGTGCGCGTCGAAGCCCGAGGCCCCCGACTCAGCGATCTCTTTTAGCAGCTGTTCGACTTTGGAGTTGGACGGATCTTGTTTACGCGCGCGTGCGAGGATCGCCTCCGCTTGGGGAAACTCTCCCTTGCCGAGCAGCGCCTCGCCTTTCAGTACCAGCGCGCGCAGATTCTCTGGCTCGCTGTTGAGCGCCACGCGCATCTCGGCGAGTACCTCGTCCCAACGGCCGAGCGCAACCAGGGCCATGCCGAGGACCAACCGTCCTTCGAGCAAACCCGGTTGCTTGAGTAGTCCAAGCCGGCAGATCCGCGCCGCTTCGGCGAACTGTCGCCGAGCGATTGAGACCTTCCCCTGCTGGACGAAATCGGCTGACTCTTCCACTCCCGGCAGAAGTATACCGGAAACGCCGACTTATCGCCACAAATACTGGAAAGTGCGAGCTTTTAAGGGTTTTGAGGGGATTCGTTATTTTTGCCCTGAGCTCGCGCTTTCAGGAGCGCGCGTGGATTGAGCTCGCCGGTGCCAATCAGAACGCCGGCAAACAGCGTCCCGGCCACCCCGCACCAAATCAAGGTGCCCAGCTTTCCCGCCAAGATTCCGGTGGCAGGCCAAACTTGGCCGGCAGCGGCAGTGACGCCGGTGGCGCATAAGACGACCAGCACCGTGCGAATCGGTAAAAAAGATCCGAACTCTCGTTTGAGATAGATCCCGAGTTGGAGGACACCGAAGGCCATCGAGATCGCGCTCGCACCGGCGGCAAAGCGCAGACAATCTAGGCCGTGCGACAGCGCGTGGTCGACGCTCACTTTGATGAGCACGATGGCCAGCGCCAGCGTGGCGGCACCGATGAGGGTAGTCGGCCGGGTGCGTCCTGAGCTGT
Source organism: Myxococcales bacterium (assembly GCA_003153195.1). Classification (GTDB taxonomy): domain Bacteria; phylum Myxococcota_A; class Polyangia; order Palsa-1104; family Palsa-1104; genus PALSA-1153. The sequence goes on along the minus strand of PLXG01000103.1, from coordinate 9,482 downwards.
TGATGATGGTGCCGGCGATGGTAAAGAGCGCGAAGCAGACGTAGCCGAAGAGCAAAAGCGCGAGCGCGAAGGCGCCCTCACCATATTCGGGCTTGAACACGAGGCCGAGCGTGGCGTGCGGGCGCGAGCCCAGGATCGCCGCCAATGCCGACACCACCATCAGCGAGTAGCGCATGGTCGACTCGACATAACCGCGCGTGCGATCGGAGTCGCCTTCAAAGGTGGCGCGCGACATGAGCGGAAAAATCACGAAGGTCACCGCCAAGATCAGCTGATAGGGGATGCGCGCCAGCTGCTGCACCGCGCCGTAGTAGCCTTGCTGCGTGTCCGCCACCAGCGCCGGATCGATCGCATGCGCGCGCTCGGCCGCCTCCGCCACCAGCCGCTTGAGCCAGATGCCGTCGGCAAACATCAAGCCGTTTTGAATCAGCAGATAGAGCGCCACGCCGAGAAAAAATCGCAGCATCGTGGCGAGCGGAAATTTTTCGGTGGCGCTTGGCCGTTTGCCAAATCCGACCACCGCCATCGACACCAGCATCACGAAGACGGCGGCGCCGGCGAACCCTGCGGTGGAGGCCAACACCGAGTGAGTGGCCACTGCGATCCCGACCACCAATGCGGTTCGCACCGTCGAGAACGTGGCGTCGAGCGCAGCCTGTTTGTGAAAAGCACGGGTGCCGTTGGCGGCGCCGACAAACGATGCGTAGTAGGAATAGGCGAGGATGATCACCGACGCCACGCGCAGAAGCGGAGTCAAACTAGGGTCGTGCAAGAAACTGGCGACCCAGGGTGCCAGCAGGAAAAAGAGCAGCGCGGTGCCGCCGCCAACGAAGGTGTGCATCCGCAACGCCGCCCGCAGCACCGACGGCATTTTGCCCTCGCCCTCCGATGAGAACTTGGACACGCTCTGAATGGTGGCGGTCACCATCACGTTGTTCACCAGCGAAACCAGATTGAGAATCAGTACCCAGACGCCGTATTTGGCCGGCGAGCCGAAGGCCCACTTGCTCGGCAGCGTGAAGACCACCGCGTAACCGGCGACCATGAACCAGAGCTTGGCGGCGCTAATGAAGACGATGCCGCGGCCCGTCGAAGTGACGGCAGTTTTTGCGGGAGAAGACACGGGCGGCGATTATACGGCGACTTTCGAGCGCGCCCAAATGACGCGATCGATGCCACCCAGATCGCGCCGCGACTCGGGCGATTCGAAACCGGAGCGAAGCAAGATGGCGCGAACTTCGTCGGCCTGACCTGCGCCGATCTCCATGGCCAGTGCTCCACCCGCGACGAGACGGGAAAGCGCCTGCACGGACAAGCGCCGAATCAGATCCAGTCCGTCGGCGCCACCGTCGAGCGCCGCCATCGGCTCGGAACGAACCTCGGCGGAAAGCGTGACGATCTGCGCGGTGGGAATGTAAGGAGGATTGGACACGATCAACTCGAACCTCTCCGCGACCCCGGACAGCAGATCGCCCTCCTCGCCGCGCACGTCCAGCGCCAACCGCCGTGCATTTTCGCGCGCCACCGTCAGTGCGTCGAGCGATCGATCGATCATCATCACCTCGGCGTCGGGACGCGCCTTCTTGATGGCGAGCGCGATGGCACCCGATCCGGTGCCGATGTCGACCACGCGCGGCGCCACTTTTCTATCGAGAAATTCGAGCGCGACCTCCACCAGCGTCTCGGTGTCGGGTCGCGGAATCAGCACTCGCGCGTCGACCTGCAGCTCGAGCGAGCGAAATTCTTTTCGCCCGGTGAGATAGGCGATCGGTTTCCCCGACAGCCGCTGCTTGATGAGCTCACGATAGGAAGCGAGCTCGTCCGCCGCGAGCGGCTGATCGAAATGGGTGTAGAGCGCGATTCGATCTTTTTTCAGAACGTGCGCCAGCAGGAGCTCCGCGTCGAGACGCGCGGTGGCGATCCCGCGCTCGGTGAACTTGCCCTGCGTCCAGGTTAGGACACGCAAGATGGTCCAGATTTCGCTCAAGGCCGGGCTTCGGTCGATGCCAAGATCGATCAGTGCTTGGTAGTGGGAGTACTGGCGGTGGCAAGGAACTGTTTGAGCTGCCCTTTTTTCTCCAAGGCGGCCATCTTCTCGATCGACGGCACGGTGACCTTCACGTCGGCCGCCTTGAGCTGATTGTAGACGGAGATGAGTGAAAGCCAGCCGGCGTAGCGATCATCCTTGTTCACGTGATTGTCGAGCTGCGACTGAACGCTGCCGGCGACGAACGCGGCGAGCAGTCGCGACTTGGTGTCGGCCTTGAGCGGATCGATCAGCCAAGGCAGGCTCTCGGGCGAAAACTCGACGGTGACCACCTTACTCATCTTGGCGAACACCACGATGGTGTTGGCCTGACTGATCGAATCCGGACCGAGCGGCTCAGCCACAAACGACGCGATCGCTTTCTGACACGCCTGTCGATCGGGTAGGCCGTCGGCGAGCGCCGCCAATCCAAAACCGGCCAGCAAAATCAGTGCTCCGCAAATCTTCTTCATCGTTCTCCTCAATGAAAACGGCGAACGCGAACGTACCACAACGTCACCTGGGTGCGAGTAGATAGAGATCGGTGCAATTGGTGCCGGTAGGTCCAATGCGAATCAGCGCGCCCAGATCGTCGAGGAGCGAATACGAATCAAACTGGTCGAGCGCGACCTGCGGATCTTTTCCGACGGCTAGCGCGTGCGTCCAGGTCTCACCATCCACCACCGCCCCCGCCGCATCGGTGGGACCATCGGTGCCATCCGATCCGATAGCGATCAATGTTCGCGGCTGTCCCGTCAGCGCTTTGGACGCGAGTAGCGCCAAGTGTTGCGCGCGTCCACCTCTCCCGGCGCGGCCGTGAACACGCAGGGTCGGCTCGCCCGCGGCAACCAGCACCTCTCCGAACGCGAGCGATCGCGACCGCGCCAGCAGATCCGCGCAGACGTCCGCGACATCCCCTTTGAGGAGTGGTTCGAAAACCACCGGCACGAATCCCACCGCAGTGACCTGTTCGGCGGCGGCTTCTCGCAATGTCCTCGGCGATGCGATCACGCGGTAACGAACGCGCGAAAAACAGGGATCCTCGGGTTTTGGAGTCTCGGCGAGCGGCGGAAGGGAAACACCGAGCCGTTTCAGAATCGCGCGCGCATCCGCCACCGTGGTGCCGTCGGGACTGACCGGGCCGGAGCCAATGACCGATGGATCGTCATCGAGCACGTCAGAGATCACCAGCGCCTCGATCGACGCGCGAGTGCTCTCAGCCAGCCGACCTCCGAGCGCCGCACCCAAATGACGACGCACGCAGTTGATCTCCACGATCGACGCGCCCGAGAGCACCAAGTCCGATCCAATCTGGGTCCACTGCGCGAGCGAGACGCCCGAAATCGGCTCGGCCAAAAGCGCCGACGCGCCGCCCGAGAGCAGCAGCAGCACGCGATCCGAATCGTCGAGACCGGCCGCGTCCTCCAAGAGCGCCCGCGCTGCAATTTGACCGGCCGAATCCGAGATTGGATGTCCCGCCTCGAAAACCATTAGACCTGCGGGCGGATTTTGCGCATGGCCCTGCTTGGTGATTAGCAGCCCGGTCAACGGTTCGCCAAAACGTTCGGCCGCGCCGCGTGCCATCGCGCAGGCCGCTTTGCCGATCGACCAAACTCGGGTCGGTCGGGTCAGTGTGGAGAGCTGGGCCACCAGCCGCTGCCCGTGCTGCGCAAAAATCGCGCGCTCCGCCAGCGCCAATAGCGTCGCTCCGATCTGCGTCACGTTCTGACCACGATGTAATGATGTTTTATTTTCCCACTTTCCTGCAAGCGAGTTCGGGATATAAGTCCGGTGTTTTTTGGAGGCACCAGTGCCCATCTTTGAAACGCTTTCGACCCTCGGTTACGGCGAGCTCCACTTCGCGCACGACACCAAAACGGGACTGCGCGCGATCATCGGACTTCATTCTACTCGGCTCGGCCCCGCCATCGGCGGTTGCCGGATTCGTGCTTACGCAAACGAAGAAGAAGCGATCGATGACGTCACCCGACTCGCGCGCGGAATGACCTACAAGGCGGCGATCTCGCATCTTCCGCACGGCGGCGGAAAATCGGTGATCTTGGCGCCAGAAAATTTGGCGTCCTTCTCTCCCGCGCAGCGCGCCGATCTGTTTCACGCATTCGGACGCATGATCGAGGGACTGGGCGGGCGTTATCTCACCGCCGAAGACTCAGGCACCTCGATCGAGGACATGAATCACATTCATAAGGTGACCAAGCACGTCCTTGGCTCGTCAGACGCCGGCGGCTCGGGCGATCCGTCGCCGCTGACGGCGCTCGGAGTTCGTCGCGGAATCGAAGCGGTCGCCAACGGCGTGCTGGGACGAAAAGATCTGTCGGGCCTGCATGTGGTGCTGGTCGGCGTCGGTCATGTCGGAACCTATCTTGCCGAGGAGCTACACAAAGCGGGCGCCAAACTCACCATCGCCGACGTGGTGATCGCTCGTCGCGATCAAGTGGCGAAGGAGCTCGGCGCGCAAGTGGTCGACGTGGAGCGCGCGCTCGACGTGGAGTGCGATATTCTTTCGCTCAACGCGCTCGGGGGCGCGATTACGTCTGACATCGCCAGGCGTATCAAGACCAAGGCGGTCGCCGGTGCGGCCAACAACCAGCTTCGCACCGCGGAAGCCGGACGAATCCTGCACGAGCGGGGCATCTTCTACGCGCCGGATTACGCCATCAACGCCGGTGGCCTCATCAACGTGGCGGAAGAGTTCGCCGGCTACAACCGCGAGCGCTCGCGCGAAAAGACGCTCCGCATCTACGACACCATCTCTGGAATCATCGAGCGATCGCGCAAAGAAAATCTGCCGCCCGAAGTGATCGCCGACCGCATCGCCGACGAAATCATCGCCGCCGGCCCCAAGCGAAGCTAAGACTGGGCTCGCCAAATCGGGCGACGTTCTTCTATTTCGCGAAAAAGATCTTCAGACTTCGGGCGCCGAGGATCTAAAGCCGAGCGACCTGAAACAGCGGATGGAGAAAGGTTGGCGGCCGTTCAACGGAGTCGCTGGTAACCTGGTCGATCCCGCCACCGTAAAAATCCAAAAATAATTATTTCTTCACGAACCCGAGAACTTTTCCGCCGCTGAGGCGTCAAAAGAAGGATGGCCCGGCGCTTATTTTGGCTGCTGCTTGGGTGCGCCCTTGGAAACCAGGGGCAGCGGGACGGAGAGCTGCCGGCCAGCCATCCGCTGCCGACTGCCGTTCCAACGGCGCTCGCGTTTAAGGGCGTGCCGCTCCTTTTCCAGGAGTCTTCGATCATTCCGTCGGCAGCGCCGCAACGAAAGTCCGTTCTCGATGGGACTGTCGTAAATGCAGCGAACGAACCGCTGTCGGGAGTCGAGATTACGCTCAACGGGGTCACGCGCGCGACCACCGATTCGTCCGGACATTTTCGCGTCGAGACCGATGTCCACGCGTTTCACCTAGGCGCCAAATCGAGCGCCGTAGAAGGATCGATCGAGCTGTATCTCGAAAGCGGCGAAGATCTTCATGGTCTGATTGTGACGGCGGCCCCGAAGGCGGCCGAACCCGACGAGAACACCGTGGTCCAACCTCGCGAGATTCCCATTCGCATCTCCGGCGGGAATGGCGAGACCTGCCTTTATGCGTCGAACCACAACATCTCTTGCCTGCCCTCACACTCCTCCGATTCGACCTGGAGCTGCGATTCGAACGTACGTCTCTACGCGCTCGACGACGGCGACAATGTCTCCGAGGTGATCGATCTCGATTGCGACCATCCGCCCGACCAGCTCTCTTTTCATCTGGAGCCGAGCGGGGCCATCGAAGGTACGGTGAGCAGCATCCGCCCGGGCACGTCGGTCGAGCTCACCAACCGGTGGGCGGGTCTGGCCGAAATGTGCGACGTGGATGAGATCGGGGTGTTTCACTTTTCGGTGTTGCCCCCCGGAGCATATCGCCTGATCGTCGACGGCGCAGACGAGGTCCAGGTAAATGTCGGACATACCCTCGCCTACGTTCCCACCATCGTCGTCCAAAACGATGCTGGCGACTAGCGCGCATCAGATGCGCGCTAAATCAGCTGCGGAGGCGTGCGATGATTTCGGGAGGGGCGAGCTTCTCTTCGGTCCGCGTCTCGCCGTCGCGAAGTCCATAGATTCCGCTGGCCGCTTCCTCGGCGCCGACCAGAATGACTTTGTGCATTCCGGTGGCAGTCGAGTATTTGAAGATCTGTCCGCGGTTCCATCCGGTCGGCAAAAGTCGCACCGCCACTCCACCCTCGCGCAGCTTCGTCGAGAGATTCACCGCCGCGTCGAACTGCGCCTGCTCGGGCGCTGCCACCAAAAGCGCCGGCCGCGACGTAGGGATTTTCGCCTCGCGCTGAAGGAGCAGACCGATCAGCCGCTCGACGCCGAACGAAAATCCGACCGCTCCTTGCGGCTGTCCCCCATAGAGTGCCACCAGATCGTCATAGCGTCCGCCGCCACCGAAGCTGCCAAACCCACCTTCGACCTTCGCATGCGCTTCGAAAATGGGACCGGTGTAGTAGTCGAGACCGCGCACCAGCGACCAGTCGAACTGTAGATGCTGCGCGAATCCAAGTCGCTCCGCGCGTGAAAACAGCTCGCGCAACTCCGCCACACCGGCGCGTCCGCCTTCGTCCGACGAGACGCGCGTCTCCGCGTCGTCGAGCGTGTCGACCACGATGGTTTTATAAAAATCGTCGAATTGCTTCTCCGACAGTCCGTACTGCAAAAACTCGGCTTTCATTCCGTCTTTGCCGACCTTGAGCAATTTGTCGAGCGCACGCAGCGCGTCCGGCTTTTTCTCCGGCGGAATTCCGGCGATGCGAATCTGTGCCTCGAGAATCTTGCGATTGTTCACCACCAACTTGTATTCGTGGAGATCGAAGCTGCGTAGAATCTCGGTCGCCATCTGCAGCAGCTCGACTTCGCACTCGATCGAGTAGGAGCCGATGATGTCGGTGTCGGCCTGGTAGAACTCGCGGTAGCGTCCCGCCTGCGGCCGATCGTAGCGCCAGACTTTGTCGATCTGAAAACGGTAGATCGGCCGCGGAAGCTCAGCGTGCGACGCCGCCACTCGTCCCGTCGACGACGTGAGATCGAAGCGAAGACCGAGCTTGCGATCGCCTTTGTCGGTGAACGAATAGATCTCGTTTTCCGCCTGCGCGCCGGCCTTGAGGGTCAGCACCTCCAAGTATTCGAATGCCGGCGTGTCGAGCTCGTCGAAACCGTGCAGCCGAAAATGATGTCGCAGACGATCGAATACCATTCGTCTGACCCGCATGTCCTCGGGCAAGAAATCGCGAGTCCCCTTGGGGGGTTCGAACTTTTTGCTCATGTGAGGACCCAGCCTACACAAAGCGGCTTCAAAGGCCAAACGAGCAATCGCAGTCCGGCCGCGGGGTTGACCCCAATTCCCCGCGAATGATACGATTTTGCACGGTGTCGTCTGCTGTTCCCCCAAAAGGTGCTGTGCCAGAGTTCGGCGCCGGTGCTCGACTCGGCAAGTACGAGATCCTGAAACATCTCGCTACCGGCGGAATGGCGCAGCTTTTTTTGGCGCGCACCAGCGACATCCCCGGTTTTCAGAAGATCGTCGCCATCAAACGTATTTTGCCCAAGCTCGCCACCGAGCGCGAGTTCATCGAGATGTTCCTCGACGAGGCGCGTATCGCGGCCACGTTGCAGCACGCCAACATCGTACAGATGTACGACGTGGCCATGCTGGATGGCAGCTACTTCATCTCGATGGAGTACGTCCATGGTCAGGACGTGCGCTCGATTTTGAAAAAGCTGTTCGTGCGCAAAGAGCGGATGCCATTTGGTCCGGCCATCGGAATCGTGATGGGCGTCGCCGCCGGATTGCACTATGCGCACGAAAAAACGGGGCTCGATGGGCTGCCGCTGGAGATCGTCCATCGCGACGTGACGCCGCAAAACGTAATGGTCACCTACGAGGGCGAGGTCAAGCTGCTCGACTTCGGCGTGGCCAGGGCTTCCAACAAAGTAAATCAGACCCGCGTCGGATTCTTGAAGGGCAAGGTCGCTTATATGAGCCCGGAGCAGGGCCGCGGCGAGCCGATCGATCGCGGCACCGACATCTTCGCGCTCGGCATCATGCTCTACGAGCTCACCGTCGGGCGGAAGCTGTTCAAGGCCAAGTCGGATTTCGAAATCCTCAAGCTGATCGTGGAAGGCGAAGTCACGCCGCCGTCCAGTCTGGTGCCCGAATATCCGCCCGAGCTGGAAGCGGTGGTACTGAAAGCGCTATCGAAGAAGCGCGAAGATCGTTATCAAACCGCGCGCGACGTAGAAGATGCGCTCGACGAAGTTTCGCGTACGCTGGCCCTCTCCAGCTCGCGGCGCGAGATGTCGCGCTTCATGGAGAGGCTGTTCGGCCGTCAGCTCGAGGCCTGGCAGAAAGCCAAGGCGGAAGGTAAGTCGCTCGAAGAACATATCGAGCGTGGTGAGATTCCGCTCGACTCCGAAGATCTGTTGACGCTCGAGGAAGCCGATGCGACGGCGACGGGATCGATCTCGGCGGAAAGCCGAGCATCCAAATCGACGCCGCGCGCCCGAAAGCCCAGCACGCCGCCGCGCTCGCCGGGACAATCCCCATCGGTGACGGCGCGAACCGTAGTGGTCGAGGACAATGGGCTCGAGGACGATCAGGCGGCGCTGCCGCATTCGCAACGACGGACGCAGACCTTGCCCTCGGTTCATGTCGACGACCTGGCTCGAAATCCGTTTTCGCCCGAGGCGATATCGAGCTCGAGGAGCCGCCGGCACGGGACCGGCTCGAGAAATGTGCCGCGACCGCAAGCGGACTATTGGCTGCCGGTTGGAATCGGCGTGCTGCTTGCGGCGGCGTTCGCCATCTTCGCCTGGAAAATGTGGGGTGGAACGATGGAGGGCACGCTGGTCATCTCGTCGAAGACCACCTATTCGGTGTCGATCGACAACGTGCCACGCGGACTCACGCCGCTCAACGTTCAGCTCATGGCGGGACAGCACACCGTCACCGCAACCCAACCGACCACCCGCGCGGTAAAAAGTTTTCTCGTCACCATCGCGCCCGACAAGACCATCGAAGCACCACTCGATCCCTGAAACCTCTCGCTCCGATACTTTGGGTCGTTAGTACACCAGGCCGAGCGAACGTCGGATCCCGGGCGAACGTCGTGCGACGTCGAAAATTCCTGGAACAGACGCGTCGCATTTTCGGCATCGGTTTCCATCGAGCCCCACCGGATCGACCGCGTATCCGTCGCGCATCACCAGCGGCTCGCCGCACGACTTACAATAAGTTGTCTGACTTGCCCGATCGCGCACGTTGCCGGTGTAAACGAAGTTGAGCCCGATCTCGCGCGCGATCTCACGGGCGCGGATCACCGTGCTGGCCGGCGTGGGCGGAACGTCGCGCATCTTGAAATCGGGATGAAACGCGGTGAAGTGCAGCGGCACATC
>PLXG01000217.1:17623-24859 GCA_003153195.1 Myxococcales bacterium | reverse complement strand
AGCGCGACCGCGTCTTCACCGTCCACCGCGACCGCTTGCGTCGGAGGCGTCCCCGAGTCTTCGATCTTCGCGACATCGCGAATGAGCACCGCCTTGTCACCTTTGCGTTTGATGACTGCCTCGCCGATCGACTTAATCGCCTGAGGAACGGCGTTGGTATAGACGTTCGCATCGAAGTCCTTGGCGATGAACTCCCCCGATGGCAAAAGCGCATTTGCATTCGCCACCGCGTGCGCGATCTCGTCGGCGGTAAGATTGCGCGTCTGAGCTCGCGCCGGATCCACAACGATGTTGATCTGCCGCATGCGTCCGCCGTCCACGGCCGCGGAGGCGACGCCGGAAATGCCTTCGAGCACCGGCTCGATGTAGTTGAATGCGTAGTCGTACAGCTGTGGGCCACTCAGCCCGCCACCCGAAACGACTACCTGAACGACCGGCGCATTCGATGGATCGTATTGCAACACGAAAGGTGGAAGCACGCCGAGCGACTTGGGAACCGCGGACATCGCGAAGGCTGCATTTTGCTGCACCAGCGTCTGCGCAGCGTTCAGATCGGTACCCCACTTCATCCAGACGTAAATGATCGCGAAACCATTTCGAGAGATCGATTCGACATGGTCGACGCCGGGGGTAGCGCTGACATACTTTTCGAGCCGCCACGAAATGGTCTTTTCCACATCTTTGGGTCCAAGACCCGGGCACTGCGTACCAATGACCAGCACTGGCGGTGTGAGTTCGGGAAAGGTATCGACGCTCATACGCGGCGTCACGACCGCCGCAAAGACCACCAGCCCAACACAGATCATCAACACGGCGATCGGATTGCGAAGCGAAAGTGCAGTCACTGACTCGCTCCGACCATCTCTTTTGCGCTAACCTTGTCTCCTTCATCGAGAAGCGCGCGCCCTTCCACGACCACCAGCGTCCCCGCTGCCAACTTCGGCTCGACGAACAGAGAGCCGCCCCGTTCGCCGAGGACCGATAGGACCTGCCGTTTGGCGACATCGCCGACGACGGTAAACACGGTTGCCTTCTCGCCACGCACGCTCGCGGCACGGAGAGGAAGCTCCGTAGCGGGCAACGGTTTTCCAACTTCGATGGTGAGTCGCGCGGTGGCGCCGACCGGAAGCACGCGATCCGCATTTGGCACATCGATCTCGAAGTGCACCGTGCGAGTCGTCTCATCGGTGGCCGGCGATCGCCGACTGACCTTCGCGGTAAGATGCGCGCCGGTCGACTCGAGCTCGATTGCGACGGGCGTATCCAGCGCAACCACGGTAAAATCTGCTTCCGGTGCGTCGGCAACGATGCGTACCGTCGAACGATCGACCACGGTGGCGACTGGATTTCCCGGTCGCAGGTAGGCTCCGGGATCGACGAAACGCTCGGTCACTTCGCCATCGAACGGTGCGCGCAAGATGCAGTCATCTACCTCGATCGAGCGGGACGCCAAGGTCGCCTTCAAGCCTTCCACTTCAGCGGCTTCGGATGCAGCCTGCGCCCCGAGCTTCTCGACCTCGTTCTCGGAAGCAAAGCCACCCTGCTGTAGTTCGGTGAGCCGTTTGCTTTCGTGTTCCGCGGCAGTTTGTCTTTGCGATAGCGCCCTTGCACGAGCGGCGATCTCGCGCGATGCGGCGGAGGCGGTGCGACAGTCGAGCGTGGCGAGCACTTGCCCGCGCTTTACGACGGTACCCGGACGGACCAGTACCGTGCCGACGTACGCCGAGACGTATTGAGGACCGACATGCGCCACATTCCACGCGGCAGTTGCGCCGACATAATTGCGGGTCTGTCGAAACGTCGTGGTTTGCGCTTTCACCGCCGATACCGGCTTCGGCGCTTCCGATAATGCGACGTGATTGGTGCGCGACGCGGCAAGTAAATAGAGAGCAACCACTCCCATCGCGACCACGACGACGCCGATCAACAGTACGACTCGCGTCTTGCGCGACTCCGGCCCCGGCTTGGGGAGCGTGTCGTCCACTTCTGGCTTCGCTTTGGAATCCGAGGACGGTTTGAACATCGTCTCTCGGGCCGTGCTTTCGAGCGTTGGTTTGGTCATGTTCCTTTTCTCATCAGAGGCTGACCCATGATTCGCCCGAGGGTGGCGCGCGCACGAGCGACGGAAAATTGGCCGATGGCCAGCTCGAGCTCGGCGGTCGTGAGCACCGCTTCGGCGTCGGCCAGCTCAATGATCGTGCCCAGGCCCGCGCGAAATCGAGCATCGGCTTGTTGCTGGTTTGCTTTGGCCGCGTCGACTGATTGGACTAGGCCTTGAAGTGACTTGAGCGCCGTATCGAGATCGAGCCATGCGTGCTCAGCGCCAAATGTAACCGACATTCTCTCGAGCTCGAGATCCGCCTGCAGTGCTTGTTCGTGGGCCTTCGACGCCGCGCGCCGAGCCAGGACTGTCCCGTCGAAGATGTTCCACTGCAGTACCAATCCCAAATGCCAGTTGGCGACATCAGGAAGCCAACCATCGCCGTAGGGCAGGGTTCCCGGACCTGTGGTGGAAGGTGTCGCGCCGCCGGCTCGTCCGTTCAATCCGGCGCTCGCGCTGATGTTCGGTAAGAGCTCGCGAATGATTTCTTTGCTCGAAAACACCTGCGCCCGCAGACGCGCTATCGACGCCGCGATCGCCGGGTTTGCACGCGCTGCGGTGCGAATCGCCTCGTCGAACGCAGGCGCTGGACTCTCGTCGAGGGAGATCGGCTGCGCGTCGATTGTCATCGCTTGCGATCCGACTGCAGCGGCGAGCGCAGCTTGGGCAACGCCGACCCCGGAAGTGGCGCGAATGAGACGCACGCCCAACATCGCAACGTCCGCCTGGGCACGCGTGAGATCGATGGGCGGACGCATTCCCGATTTCACGCCGGCCTGTGCAAAATCACGGTGCGTGGTGGCGCGCTTGTAAGCCTCCTCCGTTGCATGAAGGACCTCTTTCGCCGCCAGCACGCTGTGGTAGGCCTCTTCGACTCCGAGCTGAACATCGAGATCGATCGAAGCCGCATCGGCGCGCGCCATTTCCGAGAACGCATCCGCGACCGAGATCTGCGCTGCGATTCTTCCGAAGTCGAAGACCTCCTGACCAAGAGATACGCCCGCGATGGTCGACGCCTGCGGCGTCCAATCGGTCGATCCAGTTCCTCGGGTGCTACCAACGCGCGGAAGGTCGGCCTCGGGTACGCTCAAGTATTCCGCCGTCGTCGTGTTGACGGATCCATAGAAGATTTGCGCGGTCCCTCCAATTTGCGGAAGCCACTCTGCGCGCGGAATTCGGGCCTCTGCTTTTCGCGCCATCGCGGTTGCCAGCGCACTTTTGATCTGGGGATGGTGCTCGCGTGCGTAAGCGAACGCCTCGGGTAGAGTCATAGACTGGATAGCTTGGGGAGAATTCTCTTGCGCCAGGCACAACCGCGCAGACGATCCCAGGAACACCCCGCAGACAGATAACGCCATTATGTGAGCTCGACGAGGCAGGATAGACATCCGGAATCTCCTTCAGCAGGTTACGTGCCAAGAATTGTCGCAGAAACACCATAAGATCCCACAGCGTTGACGTGCTGAGCTCGCCTGGGTTTTGCAATTTGCGAGACTTTTTGACCTCTAATTCGTCACTTTGGGGAGTTTTGCAAGAGCTGATGGCTCCCGTCTAGGATTGTCCGCCGAGAGCGTTCACCAGCTCTTCGGCCAATTTCGAAAGCCCCTTGCCTGCCAGCACCATCTCACACGGCAAAGGCGACAACTCTTCAACCAGTGGCACAGATCATGGATTGTACTCGGATCATGAAACAGCCAATGTTCGTTCTGATCGTTCTCGCCGCCGGCTGCGGCGCGAGCATGAAGCAGCTCGAGACGCGTGCATCCTACGATCTGTCCTGCGGGGACCTCGACTACAAGCAGCTCGACGATCGCACGTTTGGGGTGCAGGGCTGCGGGAAACGCGCGACCTATGTAGAGTCGTGCGAGCACAGTTCGTACTTCAACTGTACCTGGCGCGCCGAGCCAGCTCCCTCGACGCCTTGAGCAGGCGTCCTTGGCGCCCCCCCCTCGGTTGCGCGCGACGTCAAAGAATTCAGCTGCAGCCAGTAGCGATCTTCAGGTGCTACTCGTCAGTTGATTTACCAATAGCCGGCACCTTACTGCGCGCGAGATTCAGCACTCGACCGTTTGGTAGATTCAACCATCGCGCGCGGCGGAATGAACTTTAGTGGTGTAACCGCAACCACTTTGCCGTCGAGCGAGATGCTCTCGTTGAAACATGCGAATTTGGTAGCGCTTATTTGTTGGCATGGCGGCTGCTCATGAAGTTGGAGATGATTGCATCCTCCCTGTTCGCCGCACAAAAGGGTCGCGTTCTCGTCATGGTCGAAGACGCTGCCTTCTCAGAGCTTCTTACGGAGGTTCTCACCGAAGCGGGTCATTCAGTTCAATCGGTTGTCGACAGTGGGCAGCTCGATGAGTGTCTCCGGGCCGGGCGATTTGATGCGGCGGTGGTGGATTTCGACACCCGAAATGGCGATATCGCAACGGGGGCCGAGAAAGTAATCACAAAATCCCCGCGGACCATGGTGATCGCGATTCTCCCTTGCGGCGCTACCGTCAAACCGGACACCCGGTACCACGTTGCTTTGCCCAAACCCACCCGCATGAATCAATTGCTGGCTTTGGTCGAGGCCGCACAAGCGGTTGCAAGGAAGCTTTGAAGAACCCTCTGCTACGCACCAGAATGCAGGATGATTCCGAGAATCGCGGCGATCGCGTGATGAAATCGGCGATGGCGCTGGCGGTGCTTCTGGTTTTTGGTCTTGCGTACCTCGACCTTCTGCGAGAGCAGCGACTCGCTCTCGAAGATTTCACGTCCGAGCAAACCTCCTTGGCGCATGCCTACGCAAGTGCGCTTCAGGCCCAACTCATGGAGGTGACCCGCGATATGGAGACCGCTGACCGCCTCGATGACAAGATGGCTGTCACGAAATTCTTTCAAGCGCTGGTTTCGCCCAAAGGTCTGTATCGTCAGGCAGAGGTCACGGACTCATACGGGATCGTCCGCGTCCCGGAAGGGGCCGCGCCTCTCCCGATTGGGCACAATCCCACCGAGGGGTTGACGGTCACATCACCGATATCGGATCCCAATCACAATGAACGACTCCAACTCTTTGTGAGACGCAACCTCAAGGCGAATCGCACCATCGCTTTGCTCGTCGACAGCAACGAATTCTTCGAGCGTATGCAGCGCACTCGCTCGACGGCAGACTCCTCAACTCAGGTTCTGGTGAGCGATCCCAACGGAGATTGGGTGTCTTTTGCACCGAGTGGACGCCTGGCCGCGCACCACAGTTTAACGCCTGACCCGGAGATCGCGGTACTTCTCCAGGAGATGCGAAGCCAACGGGCCGGCACTCAAGTCATCGGCAGAGAGGCCGCAGAATCTCTCGACCTTGGCGCTCGACGCGGTGTCGCCGCCTACTTTCCTGTCGACGTGTCGGTTGGTAAAGCGTGGTCGGTCGCGGTCGTTGCCTCGGCGATGCGCGTTCGAGATCGCGCCAGGATCAGCGCCTGGCGTCTCGGCGCCGCGACGGGGCTCGCGGGACTCTTGGTTGCACTGTTCGGAACCATCATTCAGCGCCAACAGCGTCGTTCACTCGCGCTGGCCGAAGCGTTGCGACTCGCCGAAACCACCGCTGGTCTGCGTGAACGCAGCCAAAAGATCGTCGACGTAATTCCTGTCGGTGTTCTCGCGCTCGATCGCGATTCACGAGTGACTTCCGTAAATCCGTTTTTGGCCCAAAGGCAGGTTCGCAGCGGCGGCACGCTCGCAACTGCCTTCTCACACGCCGGCGCGGACGAGCTCGCGATCATCGGAGCTCTCATCGCAGAAGCGCGCGATGACCGAAAGCCCGCACAGCGACTTGGATTGCGCGCGCGGCTAGGCACCAGCGAGCTTCGCGATCTCGATGCTTACGCGATCCCTCTCGAGCGTCCACTGCAGGACACCGATTGCTTCCTAGTACTTCACGATCGCACGGAGGTGCGCGTGCTGGAACGCAATCTCGTTCGCGCAGAAAAACTCGCCACCATCGGAACGCTTGCGGCAGGAATCGCTCACGAAGTGGGTACCCCGCTTGGCATCATCTCTGGGCGCGCAGAGCAGCTCCTTGGTCGACTGCCAAGCGGCGAAGAATCGAGCCGCAAGGGACTCTCGTCGATCCTCAGGCAGGTCGAGAAAGTATCGGCGACCATTCGTCAACTTCTCGACTTCGCTCGAGTTCGTCCTGTGGCCGCCACCGCTGTGAGTCCGGCGCAAGCATTCAAGACGGCTTCGTCGCTACTCGAACATCGTTTTCGGCAGAGCAAAGTCGAGCTGGCCATCGATGCACGGATGACAATCTCACCGGTGTTTGCCGACCCTGGTCAACTTGAACAAGTCTTGGTCAATCTTCTTCTCAATGCGGCGGACGCTTGTGGGTCCGGTGGACGAGTTCAGGCGCGCGCAAGCGAGCGTGACAAGACCGTGTGCTTCGAGATCAGCGACAACGGTTATGGCATCTCACCTGAGCACCTTCCCCTGGTACTCGACCCTTTCTTCACGACGAAGAAGCGTGGACAGGGTACTGGGCTGGGACTTTCGATTGCCGCCGACATTGTTAAAAACCACGGCGGAACCCTGGAGCTCGAGAGTATCGTCGGGGAAGGCACAACGGTGCGGGTTCACCTACCTAAAGCAAAAGAGAGTCTGGCGACCGAAAGCAACCAGACCGGAGGCGCTTTCGCGTGAGCGTGAAGGTACTCATTGTCGACGATGATGGAGAGATGGCGGACACGGTGTCCGAGTGCTTGACTGAAAAGGGCTATCGCACGGAGTGCGCAACCGGCGGTAAGGCGGCCCTGGCCGCGCTCAAACGAAAGGAGTTTGACGCCGTCATCACCGACTTGCGCATGGATCAAATTGACGGACTCGACGTTTTGGCCGCGTCTCAGGCCGACGATCCGATGCGCCCAGTCATCATCATGACCGCCTATGGGACCATCGACGGCGCGATGGAAGCCATGCGCCGCGGTGCGGCCCACTATCTGACTAAGCCCTTCAAAATGGAAGCGGCCGCTCTCTATCTTGAAAAGGCGATGACTGAACGGGGGCTGAAACGCGAAAATGCGCAACTCCGAAAAGCGGTCGGCGAGCGGCTGGGATTCCGGAACCTCATCGGCAAGAGTCCGGTGATGGTGCAGCTCTAC
>PLXG01000217.1:0-17607 GCA_003153195.1 Myxococcales bacterium | reverse complement strand
TGCTCGAATCGGAGCTTTTCGGCCACCACAAAGGCGCTTTCACTGGCGCGAGCGAATCAAAAAAAGGGCTATTCGTCGAAGCTGATGGCGGGACCCTGTTCCTTGACGAGGTCGGAGAGATCCCGATCCAACTTCAGGCCAAACTCTTGCGCGCGCTCGAAACATCGTCAGTGCGCCCCGTCGGAGGAGGACAAGAGCGCAAGGTCGATGTTCGAATCATCGCCGCCTCTAACCGAGATCTGGCGCGGCAGGTCTACGAGAAACGCTTTCGCGAAGATCTCTATTACCGACTGCAGGTGATCCCAGTTCATCTGCCGCCGCTGCGTATCCGCCGCGAGGACATCCCTCTTTTAGTCGAGCACTTCATCAAGATATTTACGGGGCAGCATCCCGATCATCCGCATCGCGAGCTCTCGAACGAGGTCATGAAGCGACTCATCGATCTGCCCTGGCCAGGAAATGTGCGTGAGCTCAAGAACGCGATTGAACGACTCCTCATCCTTGCACGCGGCAAACGAATCGACCTGCGCGATCTGGCCGAAGCCGTGCCGGAGCCGCTGCCCGAAGCGATGGCGGGCCTCGCTGCGCAGATCGTCCCACTCCGCATCATGAACCGGCGCTACATCGAGTGGGTCATGACCCAAACTGGCGGCAACAAAGTGCGCACCGCCCAGCTGCTGGAGATCGACACTTCTACCGTCTACCGTATGCTGGCACGCGAAGACGAATAATGGCGCGTTTGCAATTTGCGTCGATACGAGTCCATCGCCTCTTTCATCAATAAGTCCTTTTTCGTTCGTAGGTTGTCGTAGATTTTTCGTTCTTCTGATGAAATTGCTTTTGCAATTTGCCAGGAATGACCGCGGCGCGCGCCCCCAAAGCGAACGAGTGCGCCGAGATTCACATCGGCACGACTCCTGCTTTGCGATGGCCGTCATGAATATCCTCCGAACTCCACTACTGCTGTCTGCTTTTGCGATTGGCTGCGCGCACTCGTCTGCATGGAGAGCTGCGTCGCCGGGGGGTGATCAAGCTCAATTCGCGGCTGCCTATGAAGCAGTTCGCTCAGGAAAAAAGCCGAGCGCACAGATCGGCGATGTTTTGTATTGTGAGACTCGCAGGGGACTTACGATCTTATTGCCGGCGCGCGGGATGGCCTATGAAGGCGCCGATCCGGTGCAAGATCAGCGCTTGGCGGAGACGGTTCAAGAGATCTTCGCTTCCGATTCACGGCTCGGCCAGGAACCTATCAAAATAAAGGCGTATCGCGGCGAAGTCATTTTAACGGGTCAAGTGCAGTCCGACTCAGTCGCAATACGAGTCATCGACAGCGCACTTCGTGCGCCGGGCGTAAGACAGGTCAACGCCGAGCTTACATCGCCGGAGTCGCCGGGACCCGTTGCGCATGACGAGAACCGTCTCGATCCGGACTGTCCGCTCTGAGTCAGCGTGCGGTCGCAATCGCTTTCGCAACACGATCTGCGATGTTGTCAGCCAATGCGCGATAGATGAGATCCCAGTCATCTCTGTCTTTGGGGGCGTTCGGGTCACGCACCAACATGGAGCCTTCCGAAACCATCCACCGTTCCGGAGCGTCTTCTCCGTCGACGCGATGTAACGATGCCGCTGCAGAGATATCGAGGCTCTCCGCGAGCTGCGTCCGGCCAACATCGATCGCCTCGAGCCCCCCGGTTTGTGGAGAGATAGAAGAACCAGTCCCTTCTGACTCCGACCAGGGGCCGATTACAAGTCCGGTGGCGGGACGAGACGAGGGAATTTGCTGGTGCAACGCACTTTGCAGGCGAGTTCTCGTCTCGATCCTGACGCGCACGAGCAGAGAGATCTTTTCGGCCCGCGCCAGGGCGGCGTCGACTGTCCAGGGATCCGTCAGGTTCTGCGACGTTCGAACGAGCTTGCAGTGGATGCCCCGACTCTCGAACGCGGCCTTCAGCGGATCGGCGAGACGTCCGAACATCGCAGTCCGATCGCGAACAAATAGCGCGATCTCACTAGGTCGATTGACTGCGACCGAAAGCGCGCGTTGAGAGGGTGCCGCGTTTCCAGCGCCGGCCGCGGAATGCGCACAGGCCGAAAACAGCAAGGCAAGGCTGACTACGAAACGCATGTTCAATTGCAAAGCAATTGGCGTACCTCCGCATCGTTAGCCGTCTTGCTCGCGGTGATAGCGCTCACGGGGAACTGCAAAAGGATCGGCAGCCTCGATCGAGCAAAGTGTTGCATCGTGCGAAAATGAAGTGCTTCGAAGCAGATTGGTGCCGCATTTTGCAAAAAAACAGCCGCATCATTGGAACAAGAGCGGGATCGCGCGAAGAAGAGCGGCACAAAGTAGCACTACCAAGGTTGGCAGTCCCACGAAGTGGAGAGCGACGAAGCTGCCCATGGCCATTCCAAAGTCCAGCCGACCATGGAGTGTGCTGCGACCCAAGCTGAGTGCCGCGGCGGCGACCACTCCGACGATCACCGGCTTGAGGAGGTCCAAGATTGACCGAGTGACCGGCGAAGTGTGAAACGCCTGGAGTGAACGTCCGATCGTCACGCTTCCGATGAAAGCAGGAGTGAACGTCGCGACCGTCGCCAGCAATGCTCCGCTGATACCAGCGATGCGATAGCCAACAAAGGTGGCGGTGATCGCAACCGGCCCGGGCGTGATCTGTCCAAGCGTTACCGCGTCCGAAAACTCGCGAGGTGTCAGCCAATGGAGTGCGTCGACAACCTGATGATCCAAAATCGGGATGAGCGCGAGTCCACCACCGAAGGAGCTGGCGCCCATGCGAATAAATAAAAGCGCAACGTTCGGAAAGAGCATAAGTGGCAGCGGAGAAATCGCCGCGATGGGCGGTTTTGACTTCAACATTCCTCGAAAAACGCAGTAGCCGAAACCACTCAAGGTCGTCACCAGCACGATCTCAAATACGCCCACGCCGACTTCGACCGCGACGAAAGAACCCACCATCAGTGCGATCTGCCACGACCGGCGGGAATTCTTCGAAAGATCCCACGCCACTTTCGCAACCACGGCGACGACTGCCGGATTCATCCCGGCGAACGCGGCTTCGATCTGACTGGCGCTGCGTAACTGATCATAGAATATTCCAAACAGAATCATGAGGGCGGTCGATGGCAGGAGGAACAGCGCGGTGGCGATAACGCTCCGGTCACACCGGCCGCGCGCAGCCCCAGCAGTGTAAAAAAGTTAGCGCCGCTCGCACCCGGCAGGCTTTGGGATACTGCGACCGCCTCGGCATAGTCGTCTTCGCTGAGCCATCCCCACTTCAGGACCACCAATCGCCGCAGTTGCGCCAAAACCGCGTATCCGCCGCCAAAGCCGATGAGCCCGAGCCAGATCGCCAACCTGGCGACGGTCTTGATTTTTGGAGTGTCCCGAATTCGAAGGTCGATCGGAGACGAATGCTGACGCTCGATCATGCGGATTGAGTGTCAGCAGATTTGATGCCAGCCAAGGCTGAAATCTGTCATTGGCATAGCGGTTGCTCGACAGGGTGCTCGGAGGTAGCCCATGCGAACCATCCCCCTTCTCGTTCTCGTGATTGGCTCGGGCTGCGCGACGGTGGGAGCCGGACAGGCCGGTGTTCTCTGGCGTACCAACGGAGGCACCGATCTAACACCCATCGATGAAGGTTGGCATTACGTGAGTCCCATGAATCGACTGGTCCTCTATGATCTCCGAACACAAGAGCGCAACGAGAAGCTCCAGGTGTTGGCGTCGAACGGCCTATCGCTGTCGCTAGACACCAGCATTCGGTTCCACGTGTCTCCTAAAGAGGTTGGTGAGCTGCACAAAGAGACGGGCGAGGATTATTACAACTTAATCCTCGGCCCGGTGCTTCGATCTCAGGCTCGCCGAGTCGTGGGCCGCTACACGCCGGAAGAGATCTATTCGACCAAGCGTGAGCTGATTGAACGCGAAATGCGCGAGGCAATCAACAGCGCCACCACGGGAAAGCACATTGTTCTTGAGGCCATTTTAGTGAGAAACGTCGAGCTGCCTCAGATGATCCAGCAGGCCATCATCGACAAACTTTCCGAAGAACAAAAATCGCTGAAGATGAAATTTGTGATCGAACACGAACAGCAGGAGGCGGAGCGCAAGAAGATTGAGGCACAAGGCGTGGCCGACTTCCAGAATATCGTCGCTGCAAAGTTGTCGGACTCGCTTCTTCGCTGGAAGCAGATTGAAGCCCTCGATCGTCTTTCTCTGTCGCAAAACGCCAAGATCGTGATGCTCGGAGGCAGAGACGCGCCGCTGATGTTGGAAACGCCTCGGTAGCGCGAATGACGGGAACCTCGACATGGCCAGTGGTCATTGCGGTTGGGGCAGTCGTGTGCGCGTTCACTGCGGCGACTGCCTATTCGACCTATCGATCGCGCAATATCGAAGCTTCGGCGATCGAAATTTCTGAACAGCTGTCGCCGCGCATCGAACGCATGGCCGAGAGCCGGCTCGAGCTTCGCCAAATTTCACTCCTTCTCAAGAGCGACGTGCGCACCGAGATCGAGGAGAACTGGCTGCGCGCCGACGACAAACTGTGGAGCTATCTAAATGGAATAACGACATGGGACGAACCCAGAACAGAGCTCGTCGCGCACTTGCGCGCGCTTGAGAGGGAGTTCGAACGCTTCTTCCAAAGTCAAAACCTCGATTCGATGGCGCTTCGGGAGAGCCTTCAGCGGGTGTCTGACCTCACCTTGGCTTGTCTCGAGAGTGACGCTGCACAAGCCCGCGAACTGGCGGAGCGAATCGAGAGAGCTCATCGGCGCGCAGATCATATCGCTTTCTCGCTCGACGGAGTCAGCGCGGTTCTCGCGATCTTGGCCGCAGTTCTTTTGCGACGCTACCTGCACCGACAAGCCGAGGTCCTCGCGGCCCACGCTCAGCTTTCGGAACAGCGAGCGCAGGAGCTGCAATATTTCGCCGAGTGCGTGGCCCACGACATCGCCAGTCCCATGATGGCCGCGGTGATTGCGCTCGACAGAGTGGGTAGAGTTGCGCCGGATGAAACGACCCAACGCGTCGTCGCGCGAGGTCGTTCTGGGCTCGACCGAGCTACTCAAATTGTTCGCGACATTTTGAGTTTCGCGCGGTCCGGCGCTCATCCCGACCCGAAAGATCGAACCGAGGCCTCACATATTCTCGAGCAGATTGTGGATGAGACTCGTATCCAGGCGGCTGCGGCGCACGTGGATCTCTATTTGAAAGAAGCTCCTCACTGTGAGGTGGCTTGCAATCCGGGAATTCTGGCGAGTATCACGGAGAATCTCGTGCGCAACGCAATCAAGTACACCTCCGGTTCTGCGCCAGCCCAGGTCGAGATTCGCGCAACCGCAGACGCCAGAATGCTCCATCTCGAGGTGGAAGATACTGGACCGGGCATCTTGCCAGGATCAGAGGACCAGATCTTTGAGGCATATGTTCGTGGAGCCAATCAGTACCAACCTGGCCTTGGAATTGGATTGGCGACGGTGAAGAAACTGGCCCTCGCTCACCGAGGGCGAGTCGGTGTTCGAGCGGCCCAAGATCGTGGAAGCATTTTTTGGGTTGAACTCCCACTTACCGAGCGAGGGCGTGATCTGGCTGTCACTTGAGTATTGCCGTTCGGAGATTGGAAAATATCCTTTCGATATTGTGCACAGCCTCTCAACCGTGCTTTCTGTTCGTTTCGTCGCCGAGTGGTTGAGAACAGATCAGCCGCGGTTCATTTGGATGCTCGGGACCGTCGGAGTCGTCGCGCTGGAGGCCCTCCATGATCGATCGCCTTGCTTCACTTCGAAGTGCGCGCTCGATTGGGCTGGTTCTCCTGGCACGCTGCTCTGTCCAAGCAACCGCTCGCTGAACCGCTTCGCTGAGTCCTATCGAAGCGCCAGATTGGCTTTGACTTGGACAACGCCTGTGACATGCATCGCGTCTCGAATCGCAGCGGCTGCGATGGTTGGAGAAAAAACCTTGCCCGTCAGAGTGACTTCACCTTCGTCAGTATGAACCTGAATGGGAGTTCCCTTCAGGCGCTCGTCCGCACTAATGACAATGCGAACGCCTTCCTGAATCGAATGATCGCTGATTTTTTCGATCCAATTGTCCGTCGATTGGGAATACAGACGCCTAATCAAGATCCCGTCCGACGATCGCGTCAGCGCATATCGGCGGTCTCCAAGTTGTTCCGCCTGACCGCTTTCGACCGTACGGTACATGTGAGCCAAGTTGGCTTCGTCGTTCGGTGTTGGAGTATGCGCGCAACCGACCAACGCAGCGGTCGCCAGGACGTAACTCCATTTCGTTTTCATATGTTTCACCTCGGGTGATGAGCACTGCTTAGAGCAGGCCGAAGAATCCTTGACGACAAGGACGGCCATTTCGAGCGTGAATGCCACATGGTTGAGGTTGCGGAGATGTTTCAGTCGTTTTTCGGGGGGCGATCTTCGAACCACAGCCACACCAGATGAATCAAAACGGGTTGCAGCGTCCAATGTGTACTCGGCAATCATGCAGGATCGCAGTCAACTCGGTTCGGCATCAATCCGGTCAGCGCGACATCGGACGGCTTGCGGTTGGCTTCGGCAGCAATCAATTCCAGTTCGTCGTGCGCAGCCCACATGAGCGCGATCACGTTGCGTATGTGGTGCGGTGAAAGTCCTCCAACACCAGATCGCAGTTGGGCTTCGTCAATGGATGCGCGAATCAGTTTCACGAGTCCCTGGGCTTCTTCGCGCATGTTGATCGACACTCCCTCGATTGTCTGACTTCTAGCACGTGATCACATAGGGCTCGGCGACATCTTTGCAACGTTTTGGAGAAACGGTAAACCTTCCGCGCGCTCCGGGCGATTTCAAGCGCACCAAATCCAACGCTACAGTTGCCCGGGGACCTAAGACGGAGTACAGGGCGGGACCCTGTGTTCCAAAATCAGTTGCCGTAGGCAACTCGGCGGGACACAGGTGTCACTCCTGTGTCCCACCTTTTTTGTCTGACATGTTCGATGCAACCGTAACGCACAATCTTGCGCGCGAGCTTTACAGATGGGATTCCGATTACGCACTCGCGCGTCGCTTTGAGCGCAGCAAAACTATAGTCCGCCTCGCTCACCACACAGGCGATGAGCGGTGGCTCGAATTCGACCATCATGTGCCAAGACATGGACATCACGTCCGACGTTGAGCACGATGAGCTCCATGAGACCGCGCGTGTTCATGAGGATCCCTAGCGAAGCCGACTGGCGCCAATCCAGTCCCGACAACCGCGCAGCAACCGCGCTGCCGCCAAACTTTCCAATGGAAGCGACGACGATGATGATCCCGCACAGCGCCCATTGCGGAGCGCCGGTGAGAAGACCGATTTGAGTACGCATCCCGGTGAAAGCGAAAAAAGCCGGGAGAAAGAGAACGAGGACTACATCCTCAAGTCTGCCTCGAAGATCTTGATCGGTTCCTTGATAAGCAACGGGCCGTTCTTCAGTGCAGTGACCGTTAGCGCGTCTTTGTGGACACGGGGGCGTTCTTCAGCCACCTGTGCGTTGAAGATCGGCATCATCAACGGGCAGTCGAGCTGTTCAGTCGCGCTGAGGCGGAGCATTGGCAGCTGTGGACGACCAACGCAGTGGTATTCGAGACTCACGCCCTTCTCGTAAATCGTGCTCGGAACGGCCGCGCAATCGCAGTGGACTTTCTGGCTGGAATCAACCTCGGGCTCTGGAAAGTGGTGCGCGTGAGTGCGGATGATGAAGCCCGCGCAGTTCGCCTTGTGCGCGCGCACGGTGATCATCTTCCTGCCTAAAGTTTTGCGGTTCCTGCGAGACCGATCTTTTGCGCGCATTCGGAAACGGCCTTCGCAACCGCTCGGTGGACAGCTAGATTGAGGGGCGATGGAACGACCTCATGATGATCGGCATGATGCGCAATCGTCTCCGCCGCCGTAATCAGCATCTCTGGCCGAATCGCACGGCTACGAACATTCAGCGTGCCTTTGAACAGGCCGGGGAAAGCGAGTGCGTTGTTGATCGACTGACCATCTGCCGCGAACGCTGCGCCGGCTGCCTTGGCATCCTCGGGCGTAATCTCAGGGATCGGGTTGGAGAGAGCAAAGATGACTTGCCCTTGACGAATCATGCGCGGCGCAATCAGTCCCGGCTTGCCAGTAGTAGCAACGACGATATCGGCATCACGCATCAGGGTCTGAAGATCGGCTCCACGCGCACCTTGTGCTTCCATCTTCGTGACCGCTTCGTTAGAAACATCGGTGACGAGAACGTTTTCTACGCCGTAGGCAAGCGCCAAACGGGCAATCGCACTCCCGGCGGCGCCAAGTCCGATTTGCCCAAGCCGAGAGCCTTTCAATTTCTTGTTTGTCAGTCGGCAGGCATTGATGATCGCCGCCAGCGCAACGGTTGCCGTGCCATGTTGGTCGTCGTGCATGACTGGCTTATCGATCAAACGATCTAGTTCTGATTCAATCCGAAAACATTCCGGCACTCGAATGTCCTCAAGATGGATGCCGCCAAAGGTCCGCGAGATCCGAACGACGGTTTCGATAAATGCCTTCTCCTCCAGCGTGTCGATCAAAATGGGCGTTGCGCTGATTCCGACGAATTTGTCATAAAGAACGGCCTTGCCTTCCATCACTGGCAAACTCGCCAGCGGTCCAATGTTGCCGAGCCCGAGAACACGCGACCCGTTGGTGAAGATACCGACCGAATTGCCGAGGCCAGTCAGTTCCCACGCATGTTCGGGATCCCGCTTTATGGCCTGTGCGACCCGAGCGACTCCAGGCGTGTAGATATTTCGAAGATCTCTCAGTTGGCGCAGCTCGACGCGACTCGACGAATGGATTTTGCCGCCACGGTGACATTCGAAGACCAGATCACGTTTGCTCTGGACCGTGACCCCATCCATCTTCGCGATGCCTGCGAGCACACGTTCGGTATGTGATTCGTCGATGGTTTCTATTGTGATGTCTCGAACCGAAGTGCCCTCCCCAATGTGAACGGTGATGATGTCGCCGATCAACGCTCCAAGATCACCAAGGGCGGTCGCGAAAAGGGCGAGCTGTCCGGGGCGGTGGAGGAGCCGAACTCTCAAGACGGTATCAATGGCGTGCGTGCTCATTTGACCGATACGAGACAAGCGAGAACCGTACCATCGCAAAACTCCCCAGTTTGTTGAGGTTGCATCGGTTCGTGTGCTGAATCGGCATCCCAGAACTGCCGTTTTGGCGGTGACTATGATGGAGAGAGTAGGATCAGCCCGCGACGCCATCAACCATACCGCCGCTGTGTTGCGGAAAGCCAATGTCCCGCCTGAAGGCATGTGCGCCGACTCCTCAGACCCCTGAGCCAGTGCAGAAGCAGGCAGCTCCGCCTGCGAATCCGCGGAAGTAGACGAAGAACTGGGAACACACGAGCGCGTCAGCGTAGGTTGACACCAGAGTCATTACTAGATGTTTCCCGTTCAACGTCTAGTTCGGTCAGCTCCATCTTTTCCCAGAGCACGAGGTAGTCGGATCCTGCGGGCTCAAGAGAGAGACGACGATAGCCGATGGGCATCGGAGCTCCAAAGCCGTTGTACGTGACCACGCGGGTACCGGGCCTTGCGATCAAGAGCTTCAGAAAAGCAGTTCTTGTCTCGTGATCGTAGCGCTCTTGCGAGCGCACTGTTCCGCCTGGGATTGGAAACGGGTCGTCTTCGTCATTGAGAACGTGCTCATAAAATGGATTGAACAAGTAGATCGCATTGAACGGTTCCCAATCGAATGAAAGCGCATTGCCCAAAAGGAACTTGGCCCCCTCTATTCCGTGCTGAGTGGCCACTCGCTCGGCGACTCGGACCAGGTCGGGGCGTTCCTCGATACCTGTGAACGTTGCTGAAGTCGTAAGCGCACCGATGTGGCAGAATTTTCCGACTCCGGATCCCACGTCAAGTACCCGATCCGTCTTGTCTCGGACCAGGAGTTGCGCGGCTCGTCGCGCGATCTCGACCGGAGTCCAATGACGGGGCGACACCGTACGTGCCCAACGAGGGTAGAGTCGATCGAAGCGCACATCCGAAACGGGCTTTCCTGTTCGCAAGTCATGAAATGTCCATTCGGACCGAGGAAGCGAAACGGGCTCTCCGCTCATCTTGGATCCAATGCCATTGAGCTCTCCCGTCGCTCATGCACGACAGCAGCTCCATTCACGCGATGCGTCTCCGCGCTGCTTCCCAGAGGACGGAACAAACATCACAGTCGATTGTTTTACCCAGAGCTCAAGCTCGTCCGTACCGACTGTTTCCTGATGGAAGCAGCGATAGCAACTCGGAAGTCTTCCTCCGAAGCCGTGGTAGGTGACGACACTGGTTCCTTCGCGTGCGCATAGAAGCTGGCTTTGCGTTTGTTCGATGTAGCTTCGATAAAGCAGCGGATCACGGATGAGGTTTTCGTCGATGACGTGTTCAACGCCGATGACGTGTTCGACGAACGGATTGAAGAGATAGAAAGCGTCGAAATCCGACCAGTCCAGCGAAAATGCATTGGCGCAGATGAATTCGGTTCTGGGAATTCGCAAGCGTTCTGCGCAGTCTTTGGCGATCGACAGAAGGTGAGGGCGCTGCTCGACGCCAACAATCTCACATTTGGTTGTTAACCCAGCAATCATACAGAATTTGCCGACGCCGGCACCGACATCGAGGATACGAGTACCACGAATCGCGAGCAATTCCGCCGCACGTCGGGCAACAGAAACCGGAGTCCAATGTCGCTCAGCCTTTCGGCGTATTTCGCGTGGATAGATCTCGTTGAACTCACCNNAAGTGCTCGAACGAATGCTGTCCACCGATCATGCTCATCGCTAAGGACATCAGCCATTCTTACCGCCGCGATCCGATGAGCCGGTTGGCCGACCAATCAGTCGCGTGACCGTCTTGAGAAGGTCACCCGGTGGAAATGGTTTGATCGCCACATCGTCCACTTGAAGTCGAAGCCCCTGAGCCCGTCGGTCGGATCGCGCGAGAGCAAGCAGCTTGATCCGGGTATTACCTTGCCGTAGTAAGCGCACCAACTCGTGTGCTGAGGGATCGTCCGAAGGGAGATCCAGAATCGCGAGCGCGAACTTTCGTCCCTCAATTAATTTACGAGCGCGCCAGGCGTCGGGTGATCCGGTAACAACATAGCCTGCAGCGGCGAACAGGCCCGTGAGGCCGCACAGAACCATTTCCGACGTGCACACGATCAAGATGTGTGGGCTATCTTCTTTTGCGGTCATTGACTGTCCTGCAGAGAGCAAGAGCAATGCCGGCCAGACGACGGGGTGGTCGCGGATGATGATGGCTGAGCGGCTGAGAACTGTCGGCGAGAGTGTCTCTGCGGTTTCAGCAAATATTTCAGCTTGATGGTGGGACGCAACGTCACGATGGACAGTCCTTCCTCCAAATTCAATCATCTGCTGAAACGGCAGATTCACTTGCCGAGCATGCCGAATGAGCATAGTTTTCGTGCATGCTGAAAACTCGCCAGTGGGGTCAGGGAATTGCCTGTCTTGTGGTTGCAGAAGAGCCGCTTCGCGATGCCCTTACCCTGGCGCTCGCTAGCGCCGGGATCTCGGTGAAGGTGGCGAGCACAGAGGGTGGAGCCCTAGCCACTCTTGAAAAGGCGCCACTTGCAGCGGTCTTGTTGGCTCATTCACTCGGGTCGGCGGTCCTCGCGAGCATCCTTACCAGCGCTCATCGCCGGCATCCTGAAGTTCCTGTCGTGGTTCTGGGTGCAACTTCTACCGTGGATGAAGCAGTGGACGTGATGCGACTGGGTGCTGTGGACTATCTGCCGCCACCCATTGACTCTCAGCTCCTCCTGCTCAGACTACGGCGCATTATTGAACATCATAAAGATGAGAAGTCGAAACTTCCTTCCGTGAAGGCGTCAGACTTCGTGGGTTTGGTGGGAGCGTCTTCAGCGATGATGCGGGTCTTTGGCACTGTCGAGAAGGTCTCGCGCTACAAAACGAATGTGTTGCTCCTTGGAGAAAGTGGGACTGGCAAGGAGCTGATTGCCAGAGCCCTGCACTCCCATGGACCGAGGCGTCAGCATCTGTTCGTCCCCATCAACTGCGCGACGCTTGGCAAAGAGCTTCTCGAGAACGAGCTCTTCGGTCACGAGCGCGGCGCGTTTACCGGAGCGAACGAGCGCAAGAAGGGCCTCTTCGAGCTCGCAGACAGTGGGACCCTGTTCTTCGACGAGATCGGCGAAATGGATCCGTCGACGCAGGCCAAGCTCCTACGAGTCCTTGAGCGCAATGAGTTTCGTCGCGTCGGTGGCACTGACAAGGTGAAAGTGGATTTGAGCGTCATCGCGGCGACAAATCGAAATCTGCCCGATCTGATCGCGAACGGAAAGTTCCGTGAAGACCTCTACTACCGGCTGAAGGTCGTCACCGTGGTCGTCCCTCCGCTCCGAGAACGCAAGGAGGACATCCCGGCGCTGATCGAGTCCTTCATCGCAGACTTCAATCGTCGGAACAACGGGAAGATCAAGGGCATCTCGCCGCAGCTTCTCAAGCGCTTCATGGAGTGTGACTGGACCGGCAACGTTCGAGAGATCAAGAACGCCGTCGAAAGTGCCGCCGTTTTAGCGATGGGCGACACGATTGACGCCGACTCGGTTGATAATTGGACCCCGACGCGAACGGAGGTTTCGCCTGGGGTTTCGGCGCCAGCCCGAACCGGTGTCTCATCCGATGAGCTTCGTATTCCGCTCACCGCCACGCTGGCCGAAGCCGAGCGAACGCTCATCCTTGCGCAGCTGCAGCGCGCTAAAACGAAGGAAGATGCGGCCCACGCCCTTGGGATCGGGCTTCGCACCCTCTACACAAAACTTCGAGAGTATGAGGCCCAAGGGTGACGACTGCAGATTCAGCACGCTTTTCTGCCGACTCTGCATCTTACCGTCGCGCCTGAGTGCGAATCTATAGAGCTGGGCCTGGCATGTAACGTGCTGGCATCTGCTGCGTGCCCTGGAATCAGTTCTTCATCCTTCAAGAACTAGACTCGCAGATCGACCAACTCCTCGATGAGCAGCGACTCGCTTTGCTCCTGAATGATAAGCACACGGCTCACCTCGACCTAGAGAGCGCGCGAGCTCGGCGCCAAGCAGATGAGATCGAAGACAATCTCAAATCGTGTCAGGAACAGCGCATCGAGGCTGCGGCATCACTCCCGAGCGAGTTCCTTTCTGTTTACGAACGACTGCGAAAGAAACTGTCGACACGACCTTGGGTCGTCAATCTTGTCGGCTCTACCTGCGCGGCCTGCAATATGTTCCTTCCATCCAAGCTCTTTGGTGACGCTCAGCGTACAGGTGATCCGATCGCTTGCCCAAGCTGTGGTCGGATCCTCATCAGGAGAACGTCGGCGAGTACAGGCAACGGCAGCTAGACGGAGCACCTCGATCCCATTCTCACATTCATCAGAATGTCGATCCATTGCTTACTCAGGCGGAGTGGTGTCTGTTTTTTCATTTGGAGATCTCTGCGTCTCCTCTTTGGATGCCAAGAAGATCGAGTATCGCGGCCACGAACGTGAGCGGGTGCGGCGGACATCCTGGCACGTAGAGCGTCGGCGAGAAGCGACTGAGGAATGTCCGATCTAGCGCGGAGGATTCTTCATACAACCCACCTGAAATGGTACACGCGCCGACGGCAACGATGAAGCGCGGTTCGGGCATCGCATCCCAAGCGAGTTCGACAGCATCGGCCATGTTCCGCGTGAGCGGACCGGTTAGCACCAGCGCATCGGCATGACGGGGAGATGCGACCCATTCGATCCCATAGCGCTGCAAGTCGAAGTTGACGTTGGCCACCGCGTTCAGCTCCGCTTCGCAGCCGTTGCATCCGCCCGCTGATACCTGCCTCATTTTGAGGGATCGACCAAACATCTTCTTCAGCGCAGCCGACGTTGCAACCGGCGAAAGGCTCTTTTGCCCCTCGGTCACCATGAGTCCTTCGAGCGTTGCCGAACCCATGCGCACTTGAGACGTGTATTCGATCTTCTTCTCAGGACATGCTGGCGCACACTCGCCGCAGAATACGCAACGACCGAGATCAATTCGTATTGGATCGAGAGAGATTGCCTTCGTCGGACATACCGTTTGACACGCGGTACATCCGCTCAGACAGGCGCCCTCCGAGATGAGTGGCAGGCCGCGAAAGCCCGCAGGTACAAAAGAGCGCAGTTCGGGTATGTACTGCGAACCCTGCGATACGCGAACGCGAAGGGACTTGAGCATGACTAGAGATCGTTCCCGCAGTAAGAGAGGTCGAAGCTCTTATTGCAAATTGGGAAGTCAGAGATCTCGTTCTCGCGTACGGCGAGCGCCAGCCCGAACCAGTTTCTGAGCGACGGGTCTTGTACCTTATAGTGCACGAGCTTTCCGGAGGCGTCGGTTTCCAAACAATGGACGACTTCACCGCGAAAGCCCTCGCACAGAGACACCACGAACTGATTGCCATTGAGATTCCCAACCGGCTGTAGCGTACTGGCGAATGTCCCATGCCGATCGAGTACTTTGCCGATCCATTCTAAAGACCGATCAATCTCGTGAATTCGTATCACCGCCCTGGCCCAGCAGTCCCCGCTGTCCTCGACAACAGGCTGCATCGGGAAAGTGCGAAACACTCCTTCGCCAAAGGTGCGCTGATCGATCGAGACTCCTGACGCGCGAGCTGCCATACCCACTAGGCCCAGATCGCGTGCCTGCACCGACGTCACGCAGCCCACGCCGCGAAAGCGATGCTGTACCGTTGCGGCTTGCAGGAAACAGTCATTGATGATCGCGATGTCCTTCATAAGGAGCCCCAAGTTCGAACGAACGACCTGGGCGAGCTCGGCATCCATGACCGCGCGACTCGCGCCTGGCCGAATCCATCCGCGTCCGAAGCGACTGCCGCATAGTCGCATCGAGGTGTTGATCGCGGTCGTTCTGAGTCGACCGTAGGTTGCCGAACCCTGCAGGAAACCAATGTCGGTGGCGAGGCCGGCGAGGCCGGAGAGATGCATCGCGATGCGTTCGAGCTCGAGCCCCACACCGCGCGCCGCATCGATCTCTTCGGACACTTCCACATTGGCGAGCGACTCCACAGCTGCTGCGTAACACCACGCGTGACCCATACTCGTGTCACCGGCGATTGTTTCGACGAGCGGCGTAAGTGCCTTTGCATCGCGCTTGAGGAGGAGCGTTTCAACCCCACGGTGCTGATAGCCAAGATGGATCTCGAGGTGGTGCACGACCTCGCCAAGGCACATGAATCGAAACGATCCGGGCTCAATTACACTGGCATGGATCGGACCTACGGCGACTTCGTGCACCTCCTTGCCGTCAATCTGGTAGAACGGATATTCTTTCATCGTGCCGCGCTGCGCGCTCTCAAAGCGGACCGGCTTCAGCCACGGATGGTCGGCAATCCTAACCCCGTGCTGTTCATGGAGCTCCCGCTCGAAGCAGTGCAGCGCCGGAAAGTCGCGAGTGAGTGTATGGTAGCCGCGCTCACGGGTCACTCGGGTACGAGACAGTTCGAGCACCCCCGTAGCGGATTGCAGAATTGCTGTCACGAGAACGTCGGATGCTTCGGGCCGTCCAAACAGCGTCACCACACGAGCGCCTTGTCCCAACCGGGCGCGGATCTGTTCGAGCCATCGCGGGCAGTCGTCCACGGCGATATCTGCCGTCGCCCGCTTGAGCAGCGTGCTCATTCCGCTCCCAAGGAAGCGGCCACGTCGCGAAAGAGCCTGTTCACCTGCGGCGGCATGTAGAGTCCCATCGAAATCAGTGCAACGAGAAAGATGAGCTTCGGCAGTGCTCCTATCAAGCTCTGTCTCGGCCAGGACACTTTGATCTTCGGCTCGCCCCAGATCATCGGAAAGATCGACCGACCCGTGGCCACGAAGGTCACCGTCAAGAGCGCACAGAAGGCGACAAAAACCAGCAGATAACCCGCGCGAACCAGCCCAGAGAGGATGATCAGTTCGCCGAGAAAACTGCCGAAAGGAGGAAGACCTAGGAGCGCGAACGTGCCGACCATCAGAAAGAGGCCGCTATAGGGCAGGTCTTTGATAAGCCCCGCCACCTCGCCCATGTCCTTCGTTTTGTAGTGAGACTGGATGTTACCGGCGGTGAGAAAGAGGATCGCCTTGATGAAGGCGTTGCTCACGACATAGAGGAGCAGGCCATAGGAGGCTTGCTTCCCGATCCCAAGTCCAATCGCGATCACGCCTGCGTGGTTGATCGAAGCGTCCGCGATGAGGCGTTTGTAGTTGCGGGTCGCGATGATGCTGAACGTGGAGACCGCCATCGACATCAGACCGAGCGTGATGAGCTCCTCGCTGACCAACCCCTGATCGGCTGAGCGGTAGATTTGCATCACGCGAAAAACGCCCACCAACGCGCAGTTGAACTGAACGGCTGCCAGCAGTGCGGTCACTGCCGGCGGAGCTTCATCGTAGGTCTCTGGCAACCAGCTGTACATCGGTGCCAAACCGAGCTTTGTGCCATACCCGAGAAAGACCAGCATCAAGCCGAGCCTTCGCCAGAGGTCGGCTGGACCGCTAACCTGCGCAGTGAGTTGTTCGAGAAAAAAGGACGGCGATGTTCCCGTGTGCTCAATGCTTCGGGCGAGGCAGAGAAAACCCAGCAACGTGAATCCCAGCCCGATCGACGAAAACAGGAAGTATCTCCACGAAGCTCGCAGAGAGGATGGCACGCCCTTGCGAATGATGAGCGGAGCCGCAGCGACCGTCGTGATTTCCAAAAATAGCCATGCGGTCAGAAGGTGATTCGAAACGATCGAAAGATCTGCGGCTACCATGAACGCCAGCGCGAGCCCCACAAACTTTTCGATGCCTTCCCGAAGCTCCGGAACCGTGCGCACTCGATTCGCGATGTACACGGCAATGCCGAGAAAAATGGCGTTAATGAGCAAAAGAAACAGCCGCGCCGTGGAGTCGATCACAACGTAACCGTCGAGTAGCACCGTCCGACCAGGTGCCGCAAAGAACGTTAGCGATACCGCCGCGGCAGCACCAACGGCGGCGATCCCGACGAGCAGCCAAGTCGACCGCACCGCACGAATTGACGGACCAGCGTTCGTCACCGGCGCGAGAACGTCGGTGGTTTGCGGCTCGATCGGTGGATCAGAGCGCAGGTCTTTCACCTTCAGATTGTAATTCATTCGCGGCTTGCAGGCGATTCACGTACCAAGCGTACATCGCGACCGTTACTGCGAATACAGCGAGCTGGCCCAATTGAACCGGCACCGGCGCGACTGGCTTTTCACTACTGAGTTCGAACAGCGCGATCGCATTCTCGATACGGAGTGCACCGATGATCTGACTAAACGTCCCGACTTGAGTCGCGAGCACGAAGAGTCCGAGGAGTACTCCTGACGAAGCGACCGCGAGGTGTGTGTGTGGTTCGCCGCCGCTGGGGATCATGCGGCTCGAGAAGCTGAAGGCGAGCCCGACCAGAATCGCCACCAACCCCCATGAGAGCATATTGGGCGGAATGACATCATTGCGTCGAGGTGCATTGTGGGCGTGCAAAACCCGATACAAGAGGAA
>PLXG01000030.1 GCA_003153195.1 Myxococcales bacterium | reverse complement strand
AGCGGCACCGGCCGCGCAGGAAGATTCGGTGCTCGACGAAAAAACTCCTTCTCTCATGGTCCGTGACGTCGCCGAGCTGCAGCCGGGATGGCGCATCCTGGCGATTGAGCCGCTCGCTCGCGAGGGACAGTCGGTCGAGGTGCGCTTGATTCAAGACGGGGGCGAACGCGAGCCACTCCTCTTCATTCCACGTTTCGATGAGAGGTATCGCTACCGCTATGAGTTGCGCGTCCCGGCCGTCGCCTCGAAAAATGCCCGCGTCGAAGTGTTACCTCACGGCCGCGCCAAGCTGTTCATCGCGAAAGGAACGGGGTCTCCGGCCGGTCGGCAGTGATGACAAACGGCGCGGTGATCACCTTGCCCGACGCCTGAACCTGGACCCACAGTCGATACCGCCCCGGCCGCGGGAAATGCACGTCGAACCGCAGACGGTTTCCGTCCAAATCGGAATGCGCATGGACCACTTCCGAGAGGTCTTCGCTCACCAGTAAGAGATGGGCGATGGTTCCAAGATAGGGTTCGAGCGTGCGACCGGTCGCGCGTACGGTGATCTCGCTGGCGGCGCCGACGATCCGCGGAGCCGACTCGAGCTCGAGCGTCACGCCGTCGGAGGTGAACTGTCGAACGCCCGTATCCACCAAGTGGGCGGAGGCGAGCCCGGCGCGATGTCCTTGGGTGAGGAGCGGACGCTGCACCATCTGCGGAATCCCGCCGCGGGGGACGAAGTCGGCAATCACCTGGTAGTGCCCCTCCTTCGGCAGCCGAACGAGGAGCGAGAAGCGTCCGTCCGAATCGAGCTGCGGATGGAGATGATCGAGATAGGACAGGTCTTCACTGACGATGAACAGATGGAGCAGCTTTTCGTGGACACGCTCAAAGTCGCGAACCAGCTGGCCCGAAGTGGGATCGAAAACCGACAGTCGCAGTCGCATATCCGCACCGGCGACGGCGGGCTTGGGCATAGTCTCGACGGCGATTGGAAATTCTCGAAAATCGTCGCCGCGAGATTCGATGAGCGTCATCCCGCAACGGGAGCAATTGCCCGGTTTGTCGCTTTGAACATCGGCGTGCATGGGACAGACGTAGACGCTGCCGCTTTGGGCGTGAGCGACCGCCACTTGAATGACCAGCAGCGCGATCCAAACCAAGCTGCGCATTTTGTGATTCTTCAACCGATCCTCGTCCAATTTAAAGACGCGTGATCCAACCTCTCGACGGCGCATCGCTGGTGAACGACATGACCACTGGACACAGGTCGAGGGTGAGCG
This sequence comes from Myxococcales bacterium, assembly GCA_003153195.1. Lineage (GTDB taxonomy): Bacteria > Myxococcota_A > Polyangia > Palsa-1104 > Palsa-1104 > PALSA-1153. Next base: position 15,474 of record PLXG01000030.1, on the reverse strand, counting down.
AGAGATCGAGATCGCGACCGAACCCTTCTACCGCCATGCGCCGCAGAATGCGCGCATCCGATCGGCACTCGGCCGTGACCTTCGGGATGTCGACTAACTCCCCGCGAATGAGCCCGCTCAGCACCTCGGCGCAACGTTCGTCTTCGATGTGCGGCGTGCCGGAGACAAAATCTCCGGCCGGCAGCAATGTCACCGTTTGTGGGTCGAGCTGCGCGATGTGTGCCGCGATGCTCGACAGGTTCAAGAAGCTCGCGATAAGCACCACCTGGGCGCGACTGGCGGCGGCGATCATGGCGCGGGTGCCGTTGGTGGTGATCAGAATCGGCGTGCGTCCCTCGAGCGCGACGGTTTGCGCCAGGACCGGAGAGTTGTCGACTCGATCGGAAATTTCGCTGAGCTCACTGAACACCAGTCCCGGCATTTCCAACGAGGTTTTGATGGTCGGAAGATCGACGGCCCTCTCCACCACCCGAATCGGCAACGATCCTCGGTGCAGCAAAACGGTGGCGGTCGAAGTGGCGCGAAGCACGTCGATCACGACGGCGACCTCGAGCGATCGCGGGCCGAGCGCGGCGGGACGAAATCGCTCCACCGAAATGGCCTCTTTCGCGCCCCGAAACGCCGTCATAGGTACGGAAGCGGCAGGATCTTTGCCGGACGAAGACCCAGCTGACCGAAGAGAGGGATGTGCTCGATGGCGATTTTTCCAACATACAAATTTTTTAGATCGCCACCGCCCAAAACGAACTCTTCCACCAGCAGTCGTCCCCAAAGGTAGACGTGATCTTTCACATAGCCGCCGGAGCAAGCGGTGTCGCCGAGCCCGCGTTTGACGCGTTTGGTGATGACCCACGCCTCGTCGTGCGAAAAGCGATAGTCGCGCAGCTCGGCGTAGACCTCGGCGAAGCCAGCCTGAAGCGCACGCGCGGACGCCACTACACGAGCGGCAAACATGCGCGTTCTTTCGGCGTCGACATATCGCATCCGCTCTTCGTTGATGACCGCCAATCCCTCTTCGGTGGTCATGTAACTGGGAATCGCACCGACGGCGAAAATACGATGATCCTGGTGGTCGCCATTGACCGCCCGCAGAACATGGGTGTCCACCTCGTGGACCACGTTTCTCTTGAGCTCTTCGATCGTGTATCGAGAATCGGCGCGAATGTTGACGATGCGGTTGGCCGGATCGGTGTTCATCGCGCTGATGTTCGGTCGAACGATCACCTTCCAATCGGTGAATCCGTATTCGGCCAGACGCGTGCGAATGAGCCGTTCTTGTTCGTCGGCACCAAACGATCGGATCACCACCGGCGCAGGCGCAGCGGGCGCCGTGAGCAATCGGCGCGCCAGGTTGATCACGTGCGGAGGCGGCGGTTGATAGAGTGGAACTTCCCAGATCTCGTTCTGTCCCAGACTGAGCCGCAGCAGCAATCGCGCGGCCAAATAGGTCTTGGCTTGATGGAAAAACAGGCCCACGCCGTACGGCGAAAATTCCAGTCGCTCCACCTCGGCCAAGGAGCGCTCGAGCCCATCTCGATCTTGAGCCTCGTACTGAAACTGCGGGTTGTACTTGATATCGGAGCTGAAGCGTTCCTTCTCCTCGACTGCATTCTTAGGTTCAAATGGACCAAGAGGCAGCGCCTGCTCGGCAACGCGACAGAGCACCGCGTCGATGGATTGAAGCGCGGGCTGCTCCGAAACCGCTCTCACTCGACGACCTCGAAAGGCGCGTGCTCGACAACTCTTTCAATCGGTGCGTCGGGAGCCATCACGCCCCCCGGCGGAGGCACGGTCCAGCGATGGAACGCCAAGCGGACCCCGCTCTCTCGAAGTGGAAGGTTCAAGGTCGCCGACAGACGCACCAGCTGCTCCACGATCGACTGTACTTGAGTCCCGATGAACTCGAGTCCCTCCTGGGACGAGGTCACCTCTCCGTAGAGCGCGCCGTTGGTGAGGAGCACGCCACCAATGGTGCTGGCGAAGGCCGGGAGGATGAGCGTGTTTCGAGCGTTCAACACTTTCTCAGCGCTCCGCGTGATCGAGTTGGCGGCCGCCTCGATGAGAATACTGGCGCGAATGAGCCCGACGTTGTCGATGGTCACGGCGTCACTCGGGTCCGCCAGGATCAGCATGTCAGCAGTGACTCCATACAGCTCGGCCTTGGTGATGAACCGGATTCGTCCCTTGAGCGAAGGAGCCAGGCCCTGCTGCGACGCCTCCAAGATCTCGGCCGGGATTCCCGTCGGCGCATGCAGCCCGACCGAATTTCCACCGAACGCGACCACGGCGACACCCAGTCGAATGAGCTCGAGCGCGATCTGCGTGGCGTAGCCTCCCGATCCGACCACGCACGCCGTCGGCTTCTCTTTGATCGAGCGCCCGACCGTCAGCGCGGCATGAGCGATGCTGAATGGAATCTGACGATCGCGAAGTCGCTCTCCATCCACGATACCATCGAGAATCGAAAGGTACGTCTGCCATCGCGAAGTGGCCCAACGTTGACGCTGCTGCACTGCCGTCATCCGCCAAGGCAAGTTGAATTTGGCGAGCACACTTTCGAGCCGCTCCACCGTCAGCCCCGCATCTGGTCCCAGGCTCAAGGAGGTTTGAAGGTAAGGGCTGAGCGCGGTCAGAAACCGACCCAGCACCTCGTCGGCATCGGCAGCATTGGGATCGTAGTCGAGCCCGACGCGAGCCCCACCGAGCGGAACCCGCGCGAGCTGGAAACGGATGGTGGCGACCCGCGCCAGCGGTGCGAGATCAGACCACTTGAGGCCGCGCTGAAGCCGCGTCGCGGCGTAGGCCACGCCGGTCGAAAGCGTGTCGATGACCGCAAATCCAGCCGCATGCGTCACCGGATCGCGGAAATAGATGACCAGTTCCGGCTCACAGTTCATCAGCGGAGACACGCGTTCCGGGGAGCGACGCTCGTCAATCACGAGGACATTTTACCATGTTTCGTCGCGGAGGAACTAGCTCCGTAGCGAATTCTTCGATATGATCAAGGGGTACATGCTTGGAAGTACGATAGTAGTCCTTACCTCGCACCGTCAGACCCGACGTCAGATTGCTCGAGCCCTTCATTCAGGCGGCATCAACGTCCATTTTACCGACAATCAGGAGGAGATGGCCTCGCTCCTGGTGGACGTGAAGCCTGAGTTGGCCATCATCGATTGTAACGGTGAGTTGAGCTCCGTCGAAGGCGCCCTAGCGGCCTTCAATAACGAAAGCGAGCATCCGCCTCTCGTCATCTTGTCGATGGGCTCGGACGTCAACAAGCTCCTTCACCTGGTGAAAAATCACGAGGTCGGCAATCTGGTCGCCAAACATGGCGCCATTCGAGCCGTCTATCCGATGCTGGATGAACGCGAACTTCTGGTCACTTGCGAAAAAGTCTTACGTCGCAACATCTTTGGCATCGACAAGTACGTCGGATCTTGGGGTGTGGTACTTCACCGCGCGGTCATCACCGGAACCGCCGACAAGACGCCGTTCTTGGTTCAATTCGAGAACTTCTTGAACGAGCTCGATTGCCCCGCTTCGATCGTGCAGGGAATCGTCACCGTCGCTGAGGAGCTCATTCTAAACGCCGTCGTCCATGCGCCTCACTACCCCGACGGCAAATCAAAATACGAACATCTGGGCCCGCTCGCCGAGCTCACCCTCGAGCCCGACGAGCACGTCAACGTCGTCTACGGATGTGACGGGACTCGCCTGATGTTTTCGGTGACCGACAATTTCGGTCGATTGAGCCGAGAGACGCTCTATAAGTACTTAACGCGCAGCTTCGATATGCTGCAGTCGCCGGAGACGAAGGTCAGCGGCGCCGGCCTCGGTCTCTCGCTCGCATTTCGCAGCATCCATCAGTTCGTTTTCAACGTTCAGGAAAACGCGCGAACTGAGGTGATCGCCGGCTGGTATTTGCGAATCGGGTCGGCCAGTGAGTTTCGGCAGGTCGCAAAATCGGTGAACCTTTTTTGGCTTCCCGGTCCTGACAAGCGAGAGCGATCCAGCGACGGAACGATCGTAGTGCTCAAGGGTCGCATCGACGAGACCACCAACTTCGACGACGCACGAACCGCGACCAAGCTCGATCTCCGTGGCGTGACCGGCATCGGATCCCGCGGGCTGCTGCAATGGCTCAGGTTCATTCATTCCATGAACGGACGCAAGCTCGAGATGATTGCCTGTCCCGAAGTGCTTGTTCGAGCTGCCACCGAGATCGCGGGCGTGCTCGAAGGCACGATCGTCAAGTCCTTCCTGGTCCCCTTCGAATGCATCGCCTGCTCCAAGGACGCCTACGCAGAACGCACGCCTGAAGCGGTGTTTCAACCCCCGACCGAACGCTGCCAGGAATGCGGTCAGCCGCTCCAATTCGCCGGCATCCCCGAGCAGTACGAAAGCGTGCTGAGCCGAAATACGTAAAACGTATCTCGACCGCTGCCTCGCCCGTTTGAACGATCGACTACGGATCTAGAAACGAGATCACCGCCACCACCACTCCTCCGACGATCAGGACCAGCGCCATCATTCCGATGAGCAGGCTGAGCGGCGAGCGCTTCTTCGCCGGCGTAGTCGGAAGGATCGTGGTGATCACAGACGGAGGCGTCGAGGCTAAAGCGGACGTCGAAACCACAACGGGCGCCGAAGCCACGGCAGGCGCCAAGGCCAGGTTCGCGCTCGGGGGCGCCTGCGGCGGCTCCTCTTCGAAACTGACCGTCGACGATTTAGCGTCAGAAGGCAACGGAGGCGGCGATGCTTTGGACGACGGCCGCGCGTCGCTCGGAGCACCGGCAGAAGCGCCAGCTCCGGCCGACTTGCCTTTTGCCTTCGCCAGATCGAAGGCCGCATTGACGACATCTGAATACCCATCCGCGATCATCGTCACGTCGGAGTGGGCCCCGGACTGAATGCGCGTGGCGTTCGCTTCACCCTCGCCATTGGCGTTCGCGGCCGCCTTGCCGTCGCCGCTGTTCTCCACCGAGGTGATTTTCTCCCACGGTGCCTGATTGATGGCGTAGCCGCGCGATCGATCTGGAGTCTTGGTGTTCGGTATTTGTTCGCCGAGCGAATCGTTGACCGGAAGTTCCAGCGCGACGTCGCCGAATACCTTTTTCATGTACTGCGAAAGCTGATCTCGATCGACTGGGCTACCGAGCTCTTCCAAGCATTCGGAGAGCGCGATTTCCAACTGATGTGCATCTTGATATCGGCCACTCAGATCGCGCGATAGCGCGGTCATGACCACCTGCTCGAGCTTCTCCGAAACGAGCGGCCGCAGCGAAGGAATCGGCATCTTCATGACCGCGGTGAGCGTTTCCTTATCGGTGGGGCGCAGGAAAAGCCGCTTGCCGGTGATGAACTCGTGCAAAACGATTCCGAGTGAGAAGACATCAGAACGGCAATCGAGCGGCTCGCAACGAATCTGTTCGGGCGACATGTACGGAAACTTTCCGACCAAGCCCAAACCTTCCTGAGAATTGACGACCGATGCGGTGGCAATTCCGAAGTCGACCACCTTCACCTGACCGTCGAAGCTGATCACGATATTCGGAAGCGACACGTCGCGATGGACAATGTTGAGCTTTCGTCCCGTCAGATCGCGCGCTTCGTGCGCGTAGTGCAATCCGGCGGCGACGTGCATGGTGATGTACAGCGCCTGCTCGAGTGAAAGCGGCATCTGTTTGGTCACGGCTTCGCGAAGGAGCTCGCGCCCGTTCCGACCATGGATGTACTCCATGGCGATGAACAGATCGCCTTTGTCTTCACCGATCTCGAACGTCTGAACGATGTTCGGATGATTCAGATTGGCCGCAATCTTGGCTTCATTCAAAAATAGCTCGATCGCAATTTGCCGACGTTCGAGCATCTCTCGACGGATCTTCTTGAGCGCGATGAGCTTCTCGAAGCCACCGATGCCCTGATTGACGGCCAGGAAGATCTGCGACATTCCGCCTGAGCTCAAGGGCTTGACGATGCGATAGCGGCTAAGCCCACTCGCCTCGCTCTTCTGTCCCGACTCGGCGCGCGCGCGCGAAAGCAGCTCCTGTCGTTGATCGATGACCTTCAAAATAGCGTCGTCGAGCTGAACGTCCGGATTGATCATGGTGCGGATGGCTTTCAGAATCGAAGCCACCGTCGAGGGCGTGGTCGGATTTGCGCAGCTCGGGCAGCGAACCTGCTTGCCGTCGAAGAGCAGAGAAACCGGGACCGACATTTCGTTGTCGCGGCCGCAGACGTCGCACCAGAAGTTGGCGCGAATCGAATGCAAGGTGATGCCCTCGATGGAGAACTTACCGCTGGCGACGATGGGCAAAAGTGGAGCGGCCAAATCGACCAGCACCGTCGAGCGCGCGGTCTTGAGTCCCTCCAAAAACTTTTGCCAAGCCGCGATACCCGCGTCGTCGGCGCCGGTGACGCGACCGAGCGAAAGCACCGCGTCTCCTTCGAACCCTTGCACCAGGCGTCGCGGACGGAAGCTGGCGTTCAACATCCCGCTGATTTCGAACAGGGTGACGTTGCCGTGAACGAGCTTGGTCACCTCGACCGGCACATCGACCTGCGGCGCGCGATAGAGTCCCTGCTGCTCGAGCACGATCGCGGCGCCCTCCTCCAAGCTCTTGGCGCCGTACGTGCTTACAAATCGAAACTGCTGATCCGGATCATCTTCGAACTTGAGCGGTTGCGAACAGACTTCGCAGTTGGCCACCGGCAGCTGTCCGTTGACCAGCTTGGCGCGATCGGCCAGCACGTCCACCGAGACCAACCGGTCCTCCTGGCATTTCTCGCAGAAGTACAGCACCGAGCCGGTGATGACTTGTGAGGCGCCGCCGAAGTTGAGCACCATGTTGAGCTGATCGATGAAGCTCGGCTGGCAGCGCAGCAAATAGAGGTGCTTCAGCTGCGACGGAACATTCTTCATCGCGTCGGTCCACTGCCGCACGCCGAACGAAGTGATCCGCTTGATGCCCTCGAGATCCAAGATGGTGATTGGACTCAGCTGACTGAGCAGGCTCGCGCCTTTGAATGTTTCGTCAATCACGCCTCCTACCCGCAGCAGGCAGCAGTCATTGACCTCGGCGACCTTTTTTACTTCAAGCGCAGCGCTCACGATCGAGCTCCAGTCTCGTCTCGAAAGAGAAGATGGATCGCGCGTCCCTTTCGAGCTCGGCGCGATTTTTTTGTTTCGATTCCTACCAGGAAGGTGGTGCTCTCATTATGTTTCACATCGACGACGACCAAAGAGGCTCCGCTAAAGACGCGCCACAAACCGAGCCCCGCCCCACCTCGACTGGGATCCATCGTAACTTCAGTCTGCTTTGCACATCGCGTCAGCACTTGGATGAGGCGCGCTCGCCGCAGCGTCCCAAAGCGATCTTGGACGCGAACGAAAAACATATCACGCAACATGCCGTAGGTGATGGTACACGCCTGATCCTTGGGCAAGACGACGTGGGTATCTCGCGATACCGGCGCCGATTTTCCTTCCGCTGGCGCGTCGTAGAGGGCGTTGCTCACTAGCTCCTCCGCGATGTCGCGAATCCGCTCGCCTTGGATCTCACTGACGCCTGCTTGCAACGCATACTCCATCAGTAGATCGAGTCGTTTCCCGCGCAGGGTCGAATCTCGGACCGTCGCTTTTCGTCCGACAAAACTCTTGTGAAACAGCGTGGACGTAGCGGGGTCCGTTCGTCCTCCGAGAAGGCGCCAAAGCACCATGCTCGAGAGCTCCGGCTCGATGGAGGGAAAGAGTCCCGACGAGATGACGTGATTGAGCCACGGATGCGAGCCCATCAACGCAACGACCGAGGGCAGGTCCGCCTCGCCGATGGCCACTACCTCTTCATTGGTCCGCCGCGTGGGAAGTTGATCGAGCCGAACCAGGCGCACCGTCGCTGGCTCCGGTCCGGTAGTAATGTCCAATTGTCCCGCGAACAGCGACTTATACGTGCTGCACGCAGTGCGCGAAAGTTCATCATCGAGAGAAACGGACAACACCGGCCGCCGCGCTGACATGTGAGCCCCTGATCGGCGAACAACAATTCGCCGTCGATTCTAGCTTAGAGAACATTCTTTCCGAAAGCAAAGCAATACGGACANNGCCCGACCTCCCCTGTTGTCACTTCGGGTCACTTCGAGTCACTTGGGGGCCTGCGATTTCCTCGATGGCCGCTAACGCCTCGGGTGACAGCCGGCCTACCGATCCGGTCTCGAATCGCCCTTTTTTGTTGTAGACGAATGTGAGTGGAACGGTTGCCGCCCATCCGTCCGGCATGCTTTCGTTCCAGTCTTTGGGCAGGGCGAAGGCCGGGAGCAGCGGCGCGACGCCGCTCTTGTGCCAAACGGTTTGGATGCGGGTGGGTACAAGTGGGAGAAAAGGAATCATGTCTTCCTTTTTTTCATCCACGTCGATGCCGACGATTACCACGCTCGGATGCTTCTTGCCGAGGCTGTCGAGATCAGGCAGCTCCGCGCGGCAGCTCTCGCACCAGGAGGCAAAGACGTTGACGATGACAATTTTGCCTTTGTTGGCCGCGATCAAGGCCCGCATCTTTTGCGTGTTGGTTTCTGGCGGCGCTGGTCGAGCCTCGGTGCTCGGCTGAGCGCCCGACGGCGGCGAACCGCCAGGCGACGGAGGTGGATCTTTCGGGCTCGCGCGGAGAATCGACGGCGATAGCGCGACCAAGAAAGCACTGAGCACGACGAGCAAATGTTTGGGCATCATCGGACCTTTCCCACCATGATGGTGATGTCATCCGCGCGCGGCGCGTCGCCAAAAAAAGTCATCGCGTCCTTGAGCAGGAGGTCGCGCACGGTGCGAGCGTCTTGATGTCCGACTTGCTGCAGCAGCCGTCGAACACGCTTGAATCCGTACATCTCACCGCTGGGGTTGGTGCACTCGATGAGTCCGTCGGTGTAGAGGATGAAGATCTCACCCGGCTTGAGCTGCAGCTCGCCCCAGACGAATTGCGACGCATCCGCATCGCCGATGAGCTGCGACGGTCCCATCGAGAGCGTGCTGATCTTGTTGGCGTCGCTTCCCGATCCGCCGGTCGGCTGAATCAGGACCGGTGCGGGATGACCGGCATTGACATAGCGCGCCTTGAGCGTGCGGTGATCGAAGGTGAGCAGGAACAGCGAGCTGAGCAGCGATCGGTGCGTCGATTCGATGATCGTCTTGTTCAGGCGGCCGAGCGCGGATTCGACGCCCGCCTTCCAATTTTCGGTAGTCAGCTTGCCGAGATCTTCCTGAATGGCTTTGAAGAAGCCATGCACGATCGCGGTCACCAAGGCTGCCGGCGCGCCGTGGCCGGTGACGTCGCAGATGATCGAAGTGGTGGTGTGATACTCCGGCGCGTGAATGACGGTGAACCAGTCGCCGCCCGTCTCCGTCGACGTTTGCGAATGGCTGGCGATCTGACAGCGGGCGCCATCGATGGCGACGGTGGGGAAAAGCATTTCCTGCACCGCCGACGCCATCTGCAACTCGTCGCGCATGCGCTGCTCGGCGGTCACCACGCGATTGTGCAGAACCTCGATCTGGCTCTGCATCTGATTGAACGAGGTGGCCATGAGCCCGACCTCGTCGTCATACGGTTTGGTGATACGTTGGGCGAGGTTTCCCGAGGCGGCAATCTCACGGAAGCTCTGCTCGATCTCGACGATCGGATCGGAGATTCGACGGGCCAGCACCAATCCCAACGCCCCGAAAAGCCCCATCGTCAGAATTGCCAATCCGAGTGAGACGCCGAGAACTTGTCGTTTGAGCGCGGTCGCTTCGTGGGCCGAAAGCGCGAACACCAGCTCCGCCTGCGTGACGTTTCCCGCCTTGATCGGCATGGCCCAGGAGAGCAGCAAACCTTGAGCGGAGCGAAGTCCGTCGACGGCCACCACCGGCTCTACTCTCTTGGGATCGATTCGTGCGAGTGCCTCTTGACCCTTTTGCAGCTCGGTGGTGGCGACCTGCACCTTGCCGTCTTTCACCAAAAGAATTTCGGCGCCGCCGGCATCGCGTAGCTGACGGAGCAGCCCCTCGTCGACCTTCTGCGCCATCACGAAGTAACCGATGGTCTGCACGTCGTATTGCTTGATCGGCGCAGCGGCCACCACGTAAACGGCGTCGCCAAAACTTTCCACGTCGGTGGCGCTGCTATTCGACTCCCGCGTCGCCTTCAGCGCTGCCGAGGTTTTGAGCACCGAACCGCTGACCTTGGCGTTGTGAGCCACCGCGGCGGCCTCTTTACCGGTGGAGTCGTCGACGTAGGCCAGCGACGCTCCAATCTTGGTAATTCGATCCTCTACGTCCTTGCGCAGCCGCTCTGCTTCATCGGTTCGAAAAGAGAAAGAGGTTTGAAAATCGTTGTCCTGAACGATCAGCTCAGCGCGAATACCGAGCTGCCTTTGTCGTCCAGAGAGCGCCTCGGCAATGATCTTCGAAATTTCGGTCACGCGGGAGCGCAGTGAGATGCCGAGCGAGTACGAGACCAGCGCGTAGGTGATGGTGGTGAGTGAAAGTGCGGTCGCGAGAACGGCAGCCACGGTGGCCGCCGTCATCTTCAGCTTGATCCCTTTGAAGAGAGCCATATCTAGAGTCCTCTGGCCGTTTACGATACACGCGATCGACGTGCTCATACAAGCTCGTGCTCGGTTTTTGAGATATGCTCTGCCGGCCGATGCGTCTCCCTGCCGCGCTGACACGATAAGATGAAGAGATCGATGGTGGTGGCGATGGCGAACCGAATCCTGGCGATATCCAGCCTACTTTGCGTCCTCGCCCTGCCCCGCCCGGCCTCGGCCGGGCCGTGGATTTCCGGACGCTGGCATTTCTATCTCCAGCTCAGGCAGAGCGCACTGTTCGCCGACCAGCGTTACGACGCCGCGGGAAACCTTCAGCCGATTCGCGTGGCGGTCGATGGAAGCGGTGCCACTCAGACCACATCCTATCGCCAAGCGCTGACCGATCTATTTGCCGAGCTGGGCCTCGGTGCGCGATTGGCGCTGCTGATCGACTTTCACGGTTTGAGCGCGATCGACCAGCCGCTGTCGTCCGGCGCGCGTCGTGCGGTCGGAGTCTCCGATCTCTGGCTCGGGCTCAAGCTGCTCCTTTTCGACGACGAGCTCGCAGCCGCACTTCAGGTGGGCATCACCGTCCCCACCGGCTCACCGAACGGCAGCGTGCCGCTCGGTCCGGGCGATTTTCGTGAAGACTTTACGTTGCTGGTCGGCAAGTTGTTCCGCCATCCACATCTTTTCCTCTCGGGCGAGGCGGGGGTGCGGCTGCGCGGATCGGCGGTCATTCCCAACCCGATCGCGCTCGGGACGAGGGAGCACGTGCAGTATTCCCACGAGCTTCGCTATGCGGGGGCGTTTGGATACACGCTCATGACTGATCGAAAAGCCGCCGACTGGTTCAGCTTTGCGATCAAGCTCGAAGGCGCCTACGCCCTTTCAGCACCGGTAGAAGATGGGCTCGGCGTGCTCGATCCGGTCGCGGGAAGCTATCTCAAGCTCGGCCCGGAGGTGACCTGGGCGCCGACCAAGCACGTTCAAGTATCGCTTGGCGGACATTATTTCGTGGCCGGTCGAGCGATGGTTGCCTTCGGCGAGGTGGCCCTCGGCCTGGCCGTCAGCCGCTGAACGCGAACTCGCGTACAGCCGCTGAGTTCGTTCAGCGTCCGAGAAGCTTCTCGGTCTCGATCCGCTTGACCTCACGTGCAGCGTAGTCGCGCAAAAACGCATTTTGAGTGGCTTGCTGCAGATGTTTCCATTGCGCTAGAGACTCTTCCAGCAGCCCCGCGGTGGCTAGCCAGCGCGCGTAGTCTCGCACCAGCGTCTCGTCGGCGGGCCATTTCCTGAGCGCTTGCAAATAGGCGTTCTTGGTGGACTCGGTCAACTTTCGCTCGTTCAGCACTTCAATCAGGCGCCGATAGCTATTCGACGAGTCGTCCGTCTTGATCAGCAAGAAGTAGTCATCCGCCGCCTCCGACGCTCGACCGGTGGCTCGCAGCTCATCGCCGTAGGCGATCACCGCCTCCGGCTTCTGTGGATCGAGCTCGAGCGCGCGCTTGGTGATGCGGAGCGCCTCCTGATGCTCTCCCGCTTGGGAAAGCTGTCGGCCGAGCTCACTTAGAACCAGCGGGCTCGAGAAGAATCGTTCCACCAGCACGTGCGCCTGCGTGACAGCCTCGGCTGGACGTTTGGCGGCGATCAGCGCTCCCACCAAGTCGAGGCCGACCGATGGATCGTTGCGCTCGGTGTTGAAGAGCGCGGTCAAGGCTCGAATTCGATCCGCGCCCTCTTCGAGCGCGCACAGTCGCCGAAGAGCATAGGCGTCGCCCGGTTTGGCGTTGAGCAGCTGCCTGAAGGCCACCGCCGCAGCAGCTCGATCGCCCTGCTTGGAAAGTACTTCCCCCTCCAAACCATTGGCCGCAACATGCGCGATCTTTTCTTTGCGGATGATCTTGAGCAGCTCGTCGAGCCCACCGCGCTCGTAGTCGCGCAAAAGCTCGAGCGCCAGCTCTGCTTCGAGCGTGCTCTGATCGAGCTCGGCCGAAATCTCGAAAGCCCGAATCAGTCGCTGCGCCACCTCACCCTTTCGATTGCCGGCGCGACGCGCCAGCTCCGCTTCACGGCGCACCACCGTCACCAAAGAATGGGGATCCTGCTTGAGCAGCGGCTCGAGCTCTTCGAATTCGGCGATCGCCTCGACGTAGTAGCCTTTGGCGCCCAGCGTCTCGGCAATCTTTCGACGGGTAGTTTGATCCGTCGGAGCCTGCTTCTTCACTTCGTCCCAGGCAGCACGCGCGCCCCGAATGTCTTTTTGAGCGAGCAGCAGCGCTCCAAGTCGCATGAGAATATCTCGCGTCTCGAGCGCGCTTGCTCCGTTCAATCCGCCTCGATAGGCACGAATCGCCGCTTGCGCATCGCCGCCGTCGTCGAGGATTCGAGCCAGACGGCGAAGACGTGGAGGCTCTTTGGTCAGATCCGCGGCATGCGCCAAGATGCGAGGTCCGTCACCCAAATGGCCGAGCAGCGCCACGCGACCTTCGACGAGGAACCAAGTCGCCACGGCTGGAGTCTGGCGTCTTCGGCACTCCATCCGCAGCGCCTGCAGACCCGGACCTCTTTCGTAAATATGAACGACGCTCTCGAGCGGACCCTCGGCGAACGGGTCGGAGCCGAGCGCGGCGAGCATGGTCTCGGCGGAAGCGCGCTCAGCGGGATCGAGCGCCGCGGTCGCGCCGTTCGCTGCCAACGCCGACGAAGATCCGGGGGCCGGTGCGATTGCGACAAGGAGCCCGAACAGAATCTTTTGTCTGCGAAAAAACGTCCTCATGTTCTGCGCTCCCAGCGCGCGCGCTTGATTGAAAGCTCGATCAGAAATAAGACGGCGGCGGCGAGACCCAAGAGCGGAAGCAGCGGTATCGTGCGCGGCAACTTGATGGTGCTTCGTCCCAACGCGTCGGACACGTCGGTCACAGCGTGACCGCGGCCCAAGGTCGTCAAGCTCTCTAAAAAGGCCCGATTCGGCTCAGTGTGCATGAGCTCGACCGGATAGGGACGAGAAAGGGTTCCCCATCTTCCCTCGTAGCGGCGGCCAGCGCGGGTCGCAGTCGGCAGAACCAGAACGCTGCCCGGGGGCACTTCGACCGTCGTCGCGTAACGCCCCGGCCCCACCTGTTCGAGCACCAGCTCGTGGGTTTGCGACGTTCCATCAACGACGCGCGCGTGCACTTCCAGCTCGTCGAGCAGACGTCCTTGCGGATCGGTTCCAATGACCTTGATCGACAGTCGCTCATCGTGGATTTCGAGCGACAGCGCCAGATCCTGCCGCCCATGCGGCCGTTGCATGCCGCGCACCGTCTGCGCCCACAACTTGCTGAAACCCGGCCAGCGGCTGGTGATCCAATTTGTCCCCCACAAAGTGGTGGCGTCCGAGGTGAAGGCCAGCACCTGCCCAAGACCATAACGCCACCTCACCAAAAGCGGATCGTGACGCGAGGTCTCGAGAAGCGTTTCCGAAGTGGCCTTCGCATGGGTACGAACATATCCGCCGAGCGTGGGTGCAGTGCTCCAATCGATCCCGGCCAGCTCGCGCGCCGACGTGGCGACCAGCGCACGAGTCTCAGCATGCTGCTGCGCGTTGTTTTGCAAGGCTTGCGTCTCTTTGACGAAAATATTGGGCACTTCTTCGGCGCGCGTGGCGAGACTGAAGCGCCCCTGACCGAGGCGAGCGATGTCCTTCAGCAACTTCAGGTCTGCTCCACTTCCAATCGCCACCGTCGAGACGGTCACCCCGCCTGCGCGCAGCTTACCGAGGAGCTCGGCAAACACATCGGGATCGGTCGACACTCCGTCGGTGAGCAGAATCTCATGGCGGATGGTGGAGTCGCTCGAGCCGAGCGCGTAGTAGGCCTCCTCGAGGGCGGGCGCAAATTTGGTTCCGCCGCCGGCGCCGAGCGAGCCGACCGTCGCTTTGACTTGGGCTTTGTCCTTGAGCGGAGCGAGCGGCAAGATCCAGTCGTAGCGCGCATCAAAAGCGATGACGCCCAGCTGATCGTTGGCGGTGAGCTTGTCGATGACCGCCAGCGCGGCCTGCTTCGCATAGTCGAGCTTCTCGCCAATCATGCTGCTCGATCGATCGATGAGGAGCACCAGCGCGACCGGCGGCTCTTCCTTCTCGCTCGGCGCGGCCAGATCGACCGGCAAGACCGAGGCGAGCAGCCGACCTTTGCCGTCGACGTCTCGCCGAAGGCCCTGCCTCCCCGAAATAGCGAGGAGGCCACCACCGGTATCGCGAACATAACTGGCGAGCGCAGCCTGGCGAAGTTGGTCGAGCTCGGAAGGTGGCGTGTCGATGAGGATCACCAAATCGTAAGCCAAGAGTCCTTCGAGCGACGAGGGCAACGCGGCCGGAGACATGGTCTCGACGCTGATATCTTGAGTGGTCAGCGCCTCTTCCAAATACATTCCTTCAGCGGGCGTTCGCGAAACCAGCAGCGCGTGCGGCGGTCCACCCACGTCGGCGTACTCCACGAAACGATCGTTGGCGCTGATCTCGTCGTTGGCCAGTGAAACGGTCGCTCCATAACGAAGCAGTCCGCTCAGCGACGGCTCGAAGTCGATCTCGAAGGTCTGCNNCCATCGAAGCGCAAGCTCACGGTGCCACTGGTCGTCGATTCGACCACCACCTCTGCGCGCGCCGGCTCTTGCCGCCTGAGCACTTCGGGCAAATGGATCGCTGTCACGCGAGCGTCGATCTCGCTGTCCTTTAGTCCGTCGAGCGCCACCCAATCGATTTCGCAACCGACGCCGGCCGCTTCACGCACGGCCGCTTGCGCGCCATCGTGGGTATCGTTGCCATCGGTGAGCAGGATCAATCGCGGGGCAGCCTCAGGAACCAAGCCGCGGGCAAATGCGATCGCCTCTCCGATGTCGCTGTCGTCCGCATCGTGACGCACGATCTGCGGTCCG
>PLXG01000348.1 GCA_003153195.1 Myxococcales bacterium | reverse complement strand
TGATCGCCGGCGCCGTGCTCAGCACTGAGCAGCCAGACAATGCCCAGTCTCGACAGAACGATCGAGTTTGTTGGGAGGTTTTTAGAAGAGGTTGAGACTTTCATGCGCGCAAATGTGCCCGAACCAGATCGGAGCCCGGTGAAAGCAGATCTGATAATCGGAAGGACGACTACGCGAAAAAAATAACTGTCTGGTTAAGGCCTTTTTCGGCAGAAAATCAGGCTGCTGGCAGACGCCGCCTCCGGCGTCGTCTCAGATCTGCTGCGACCGGAAGTTGAAACTTCGGACCAGGTATTCGTCGCCAGCCAACTTGTCTGTTTTATTTCGTTCGTCCGTGCGGCGCGTCTTCGCGCCGTCGTTAGCAGCTGCCTCTTCCGAAGGGACGAACCTTCGAATCATCGAGTCACTACAAGAGTTTCAACTGCTCGTTCTTGACCTTAGGCGCTGTCCACGGTGTCAGACAGGCTTCGTCATCATACTGGACCGAGTTCGCCCGCGGCGAGACATCGGTGGTGACGAGGAGTTTCTCCGGCGCAGGCGCAGGCAAGTAGGGTACCGGCACGGGCGCGCTCAGCCATTCGGTCGCCTTGTCGTTCGGAATGATGGCCGGCATCCGATCGTGAAGCGGCGCGAGGAGCCGGTTCGGCTCGGTCGTCAAAATGGTGAACGCAGGACGTTCGCCTTCGCGCTCTTCGTACAGTCCGGCCAGGAGAAAAATCTCTTTGTCCGGCGTGTGGACCCACACCGGATGCTTTGTCTTCTTCGCCCCGGTCCATTCGTAGAATCCGTCGACCGGAATGAGGCAACGCCGCTTTTCGAACGCGCCTTTGAATTTCTGCGCCGCGGTCTCCGCGCGCACGTTGATGAGAAGTGGCCGCCCGGTTCCAGTAAATCCCCACTTCGCCGGAACGAGCGCCCGACCGGCTCCCGCTTGGCGCACGATGAAGTGAAGATCGGTCGGCGCGAGGTTGTAGCGCGGACGGTAGAGTTCGGCGTCGGAGGGCGAAAATGCAGACTCAACCGTCTTTGCGACGGTCTCGAGTTCTTCGGTGGTCAGGGTCGCGCGCCCGCACATGGATCAAAGTGTACTGTATCAAGGTTGGACCGGCACGTCGGTGAGAGCGAACACCCCTGGCTGCAGGCGGACGCCGCGCAAGCGCGGCATCACAGACGTGTGCTCGAGGGACCCCCGTCTCATACGCCGTGCCGCTATCTGGACTGTCCCGACGCAGCTCGCCGGTTAGGCATCGTAGGCATTTTCAAGAGCCGTTGCGCTTGAATCTGTCCCTCCTCATCGTGCATGCCACGAACCACCGCTACGCGATTGTGGTCGCGAGCGATCGTAAACTCGGGCGAAATAGAAAGACTCGCGCCTGCCTTGCTTGTCCAGCAACTGGCTGCGTGGCGAATCGCTTTCTCAAAGCGGAGCGCCGCGTCGTCTGAATCCCATACGGTGTTCCATTCGAGGATGAGGTCGTGTCGATCAGATTCGGCAAGCAGAAAGACATCCCCACCCCAGTCGGTCGCACCTGTTTCGTCTTCTTTGGCGCATTGAGAGAGGACGATCCCTATTCCGAGTTCGCCCATTGTTCCAGATTCGATTCGTACATATCCCGTCGGCGCTTCTGGCGCCGGCACCTCGATCGGTCGTTCTCCGGAAAGATACTTTTGCGGATGAAGAACTTGTTCGGTTGAGATTGGAGGCGAACGCATGGTTTTGTCGAGTAGAGCGAATCCGCCAACGCGATAGAGTTCCGCCGCAAATCGAAGACCATCGAGGTAGACGAACGTATCCTCTCGAGACGGAAGGTCCGGATCCCGGTCAGGTGTTTCGGAAATGGGAATGAGTGCCAGTCCGCGAGTGTGCTCTATGGCTTCACGCGTGGGAGCTGCAAGTTTCCATCCTGCATACGCCACGGTGGTCGCGGTCGCATCACCTTCGATAAGCGCTCTCAGCGCAAGTGATTCGTCCGTGGGGCGGGTGCGAAACAGATCGTTGCCAAAATGCTGATGTTGCAGTGCGTGCGCGGTTTCGTGCACGACGGTCAGATCCATCTCGTCGAAATCAGGACGGAGGAGCTTGAACTTCGTTCGAACGTAGATACGTTCGCCGTCCTGGTCGTAAAATCCAAGCAGGGAGTCGGGAAGAGGGCCTCTTCGATCCTGCTCAGATTTCTCCAAAGGTTGCGGAAGACCGAATGCCGTTCGTCTTGCGCGAATGATGCGCTCCTGCTCGACGCTCGGAGAAGGGGTGTGGTTTCTTAGTTGTTTTAGAAATGCTTCGGGCTGCAGATAACTACTGTAGATGGAGCGTTTCACGCGAAGTCGACGGAGCTGTCCGACATTCTCAGCCAAGTCTCTCGTTGCGGCGGAGATGTTGAAATATCGCTCGCGATCGACGCGCTCTCGCACCTGCGCATACGTCTCAACTGGAAGTGGGCGCTGCGCGCAAGATGCCAAAAGAAGACAGACCACTGCTGTCCTCATCGTCGGAGCGGGGCGTCTTTCATGACCTGGAGTTCGCGCGTCCATAGATCCAGCGTACCTCAGACTCGCAGAGACTTGCTCCGATCTTTCCTCGTCGCCAGCGATCCGGTTTGTCGGACGCGGCGTCTTTCGAGCCGCGAGTTTCTAGCCATCGTGAGCCTCCGAGTTTGTAAGCGAGACATTCAGACTGCAACAGACGACGCCTCTGGTCCCGTCCGACATCGATTCATCCGAGCGGCGCGTCCTCGCGCCGTCGTTAGCGTCCGTGTCGACGACAAAGTCAGTCTGCTGACAGACGCCACCGACACTGCAGATCAGCCGCGCCTCAAGAATTCAGGACGAACTCAAGATTCACGACATTTTAGTCAGAACTGGCGGCGCCGACCCTCAGTAAAATTAGAGTGTTGGCTTGTGGTATGTTGTGTGCATTTTCGACGGGCTCGGAGGGAGGGGGCATGGCTAAATTTCTGGTGGCAATATTGTGCCTAGCGGGATGCGGAAATCCGATCGGGCCAGAAACGTTTGTCCCTGACCTTGGGGCCTGTGGGGACGTCGGAAACTGCGGGACGTGCCTGTCGCTTACGGGCTGCCACTGGACCGGTGGGAAATGTCAGACCTCCTGCATGGACGACAGCTACTGCTACGGTTCGGGCAGCCCGGGCGCGACGAGTTGCCCCGCGCCCGGCGAAGAGTGTGTCCTCGACGAGGACTGTGGGGTTACAGCTTCGCGCTGCGCATACAAGATCTCCGATGGCTGCGGCGCGAAAGGCGTGTGTTTTTCACCCGCGGATGGCCCGATGTGCGGCGCACTCACGGAGACGTGCGGATGCGATGGTTCCAGAGTCGTCTCCGGCTGTACGTACCCGCAAGGATATGCATCGGCGCCGACAACCGGTCTGAGTTTTTGCACCGATGGTGGAGTCTAAATGTTTGTGGAAAGCTACCGTACCTCTGATGATGATGTCCATTTTGCCCCAGGGTCTTGGTCAAAGCGGTTCCTATTCCGTACAAGGGAACACTTTGCATTTGACCGGTATCGATCCCGCGCAAGAAGGCCCTATCGCCCCTCAATCCTTCACCAGACAATAAGGCACATGAACGACTCTCCGGAAGTCGCATCCTCCGACAGAGGATCGCGCCGATTTTGGGCCTCGCTTCTCGTCGCTACGCTCCTCGCCGGACACATGGGCTCCGCACGGGCGGCGCCGGTCACGAAGGAGGAAGTCGATCGAACCAAATCGCGCGGCGTCGCGCTAACGGTTGTCGGTTCAATCCTACTCGCGGTCGCACTTCCATTGATTATCACTGGCGGCGTTTCTGCGGGCGCGACGAGCGAGAGCGGGTGCGACGATTCGCATTCCTATCGGTGCGACCACAAAAGTGCAGTCATTTGGGGGCCCATCGGCGCTGGGGTCGTTTCGCTCGGTGCCGGAAGTGTCCTGATTGGCTTCGGCATCACTTAACTGTCGAAGGCCAATGATCTCAAATTCTTTGTATCGACCCACCCAGAGGGGCCGGCGCAGTGACTCGCGACCTCGTAGGCCAGCGAACCCTTCTGATCGCTACACTCTTTGTCGCCAACGTGATGACTGGGTGCGGCGGAGAGATGAAGTTTGTGGCTACGCCCCCAGCAAGAACGCTTGGCGAGGCGCAATTCGCCGTTCGCGACGTAGACCGTGACAACGATTCGCTCACGGTTAGTCTAGTCGTTCGCAACGGCGGAGCGATTCCGCTCGTCGTCAAGCACTCGGGAATTCAGCTCCGGTTGCAAGACGCTCGACTGCTCGCGAACGACGATTCTCCCGAGGACAAGACCGTCGTCGAGCCTGGCAAGATGAAACATATTGATGTGAGCTTCGAGCAAAAGCGACAGATGAAGGCGTTGAACGAAGCGACCTTGATCTTCGGGGGCGTGACGTCGGCAATCGATCCGCTGCCTAAGGTAATCGGCGAGATCACAATTAGCCTCGGATCGTCGAAGCCCAATTGACTGATCAATTTATGAAGTGGGACGATCGGATCGATTGTTTCGCTTCTGACCGCCGCACGTGGAGGAACACATGCCTTTCGTAAAGCATTTGATTGTCGCGGCTATCGTAGCTCTAGCTGGGTGTTCAAAGTGTGTGGACGTAAATGTCGACATGCAACCCGTCGAGAAATGGCTTAGCCGAGTCGATGCAGCTGTAGACTCCAGTTGCACCGCGTTCTGCGGTTCATACTCCATGTACGAAGTGGTTGGTTGCGACCCGACGGACGGAGGTATCGAGTGTGCGCGCAAAATGACGCAAGTATGCACGGGAGATCAGTACGACAACTGATGCGTGTCCGCCGGCTTTAAGCGCCTCATCCTGCTAAGTCGAGCGAACAACTTTTTGGATATTTATTTCAACCGAGAGACCCTCTGTGTCTTACGGGAAGTTGTTAGCTGCTGTTGCACTCGAACTTCTGCGCGGAGATAAACGCTCGTTTCTCGCAGCGGTGGCGGGTAACTAGAACTCGATGGACGCGCACGCCCATTTTTGCGCCCGATTTTCACGGGGCGCTGTTCCATAACGTGGGCACACGCCGCGCCGATCACTGATCGCTTACGTTGAAATTTAGGGTCAGTTCCTCATCATCAGCCACCCGTTTTTCAGTCACGGCTTCTTCCGAGCGGAGCGCCTGCGCGCCGCCGTTAGCCATTCAAAACCGGCCGCTGGCAGACGCCGCCGCGAGCGTCGTCACGGAGGGCTACGACGGGAAATTGAAGACATTCGATCTACCCTTCGTCGCCAGGCAACTTGCTTTTCAAGCCGGACTCTTTCGAGTCGCGCCTCTTCGCGTTGTCGCTCGCCGCTCGCGTGCTGGAATGCGGTATGATCGCTCGCACGATGCGCTTCGATGATGACTATGACAGTCGCGACGTTGAAGATCGCCGCGGCGAGCGGGTTCCCATCCAGGCGAGTGGAGGATTCGGCCTCTTGGCTTCGCTGATCTTTCGCTTCGGATGGAAGGGGGGGATCGTGATCTTCGGCCTCTATTTCGTGGTGAGCCGCTTCGCCGGTGGAATGCATCAAGTCTCGTCGGGTCCGCCGCAAAAGGCGGCACACGATAGTGCGCGTGCGTTCGTTGGGTTCGTGCTCGACGATGTACAAAAGATGTGGGCGGAGCGGATGCCCAACTATGAGCGCGCCAAAGTGGTGCTCTATTCCGATGCCACCACGACCGGTTGCGGCATGGGCGAGGCGGCGGTGGGACCTTTCTATTGTCCGCGCGACGAGAAGGTCTATCTCGACGTTACGTTTTTTCAGGAGTTACGCGATCGCTTCGGTGTGAACGGAGATTTCGCGCAGGCTTACGTGATCGCGCACGAGCTCGGGCATCACGTGCAAAGACTGACCGGCACGAGCGATCGCGTCGAGCGCGCGCCACTTTCCGCGCAAAAGGGCGAAGGTCATCTGTCGGTCCGGCTCGAGCTTCAAGCGGATTGTCTCGCCGGCGT
Source organism: Myxococcales bacterium (assembly GCA_003153195.1). Classification (GTDB taxonomy): domain Bacteria; phylum Myxococcota_A; class Polyangia; order Palsa-1104; family Palsa-1104; genus PALSA-1153. Next base: position 1,571 of record PLXG01000348.1, on the reverse strand, counting down.
CTGGGCGAATTCCGCCGAAAGTCGCGGCCTGCTCGAGGGCGGCGACATCGATTCGGCGATGCGCGCGGCGGCCGCCATTGGCGACGATCGACTCCAGCAGCAGGCCACCGGCACGGTGAGGCCTGAGAGCTTCACACACGGCTCCTCCGCCGAGCGCACGCGGTGGTTCAAGCGCGGTCACGACTCAGGCGACGCGAAAGCCTGCGACACGTTCAACTCGACGCTGTAAAACTTGGGTTGAACGTCGTTCGGGCGCCCACGCCGGACGCGAATGCCTGCTCGCGCGTCTTTCTGAATGCGAACCGTCACCACGCACTTCTGTGCGCCGGATGCTACTTCGATGAGACTCGCATCGTCCTTCGCGATCCCAACGCGATATCAGCCCCTCGGAGAAGTCAGGGTTTGAGCCCCTGAATGACCGGGTCCGCGAGGAAGATCTCCTTCATCAGGCGCAAGAGTTTTGCACGTCCATCAGAGAAGTCTTGCGTAAGGTACTTTTCAGAACCGTCTTGAACTATCGCAAGATCATTGCACTTGAAGCAAACCAGAAGCTCCACCGGCTTGTCCGACGGTTGTCCCCAAATGCGCAAAGCCACTCCGGGGCTGAATCCGCACAGATGTCCACAACCGTGATTGGGTGGGCACCAGGTATAGGTCTTGCTATCGAGTAGCGCGGTCGACACCGCCGCGGTCAACTTTGAATCCAGGATCACGCCCTGCGACTGAATCGGGTAACCGGCGAACCTCCCCAGAGGTGCATCGTCGTGCCGGTTTCCGTTCTCGTGCCAAATCATCGACGAAACGCGGACCGCCTCCACCTTGGTTGGGTTCTTGAGGATCGAGAGCTTCGCGCCGAAAAGTTCGGCAATGCGAGGATCCTTCGTGGCGGATCGTCCGCTAGAGCAAATGAAAATCGCGAGTAGCACAGGTGTGTATCGGACAGCTTTCATTCGCGCCTTCACGCCGTTTCTCTGCACTTTCATTTAGCCACCAGCGACCTCGGTTGTCACGGAATCGCGAACTTGACGGCCACAGAAGATATGGCTGTTTGAGGTGGGAGATTGAATCGCCCCGTTCTGTGGCCCGCGCAATTGGCAGCTCAACAGGTAAATCAGCTGAGCAATGAGTTCCCAAGCTAAACATAATTTCTTGGTCACGGATTTGATCGCCGCACGNNTGGCGTAGAGTTGATCGAACGGAGGTATGCGCAGTCGCGCGAACCATTCGAGCAAATCCTGCGGGCTCCACTGCTCGAGCGGTCTGCGCTTTTCGTATACCCAGTAGTGACGCAGCTTCGTGAGCAGATCCTCTCGTTTATGCTTCTTGAAGTAGTCGGCGAGCCTCAAGATGAGAGGTTCGAGCGGCAGAATAGACGGCACCTGAACAAATTAACAGTGTCTCTTGGGATAGGCTACGAAGTTCTTGTAAGTGATGACGATCAATATAGAAACCTTGTCCGAGAACGGCTTTCGCCTGTAAGGACGGGCGAGCCGTTGTGAACGGCTCGAGGCGCCCTTTTCGTGAACAACCGTTCGCGACTCGGGCCGAGCTGCACGTCAAACGATGCAGCG
>PLXG01000135.1 GCA_003153195.1 Myxococcales bacterium | reverse complement strand
GTGGGCCAGCCGGTGGTGCCGACGCTTTTTTTGATCAAGCTGATCGCTTGCGAATCGGTGTACTTCGCCGGCGGCGCATCGCTTAGCACGATGAGCCCTTTGACCTGCCCGGCGCCCACTCCATACTCTTTGCCCCAATTGGTCCAGTAGCTGCTGGCGAACATCGAGGTCATGAACTGATTGACCTTCATGCCCTCGGCGTCATCGCCTTTCCAAACGATGGTCCAAATCTCGAGCGCGGCAATGGTGCCTTTGCTGGTGGCGTGGACCGTCGGCTCGGGCGTGTGCACCGTCGGATCGTGATCGGCCGGTTGCGCCGGTGCGAGATCGTCGGTGGAGTCGGCGTCCTTCTCCGGTTTGTTGCTCTTCAAGTCGACCGGCGCGCCGAGGTCAGCGGGAACCTGAATCACCGAGGCATCCGCCAGGCCGGAAGGCCCATCCGAGTTCGCTACGTCGCCAGCGCCCAGCTTGCCGTCGGTAGGTTGGCCGCAACCCGCGCTCAAAAACGTTACACCGGAGACGATCAGCGAAAGAGCTTGGAACCCGTTCTTCATGTGCTCCACTCGAAAAAGAGGTTGTCGTCGCTCAGGGACTTTGCCCGAGCCGCACCGGAACCTCCGCGCTGTAACACACGCGCTCGAGATTTTGCCGAAAAAACTCTCCGTCAAAATATTTCTTAATAAATGGGCGACGGGCTCACAGTGTCGCGCGGCGGCCTTACGCCTGTGCGAGCGGTAACTGCAGTACGAATACCGTCGGAAACTCGGGCGTGTCTTCCACCCAGATCCGACCTCCGTGCGCTTCGGCGGCCAGTCGACAAAAATAGAGCCCGAGACCGAGGTTAGCGCGCCCCACCTTCGCCCCCTGTCCGTACTTTTCGAAGATCACTCGCCGGAATTCGTGCGGAATCGAGGGCCCGGTATTGCCGACGCGAATACAGGTTCCCTGGTCGTTAACGGTGCTCGAAAGCCCGATGCGGCCGCCGGACGGTGTGTGGCGGACGGAGTTATCGAAGAGATTTTCAACGACGCGTAAGATCAGATCGGAATCGATATCGAAGCTCTGATGCGAGCTCGCATCACACTCCACTTTGATGTCGCGCGCGCGCGTGAGCATCGTTCGCTGGTTCACCACCGAGTGCAACAGATGGGGAATATCGGTCGGCCGGCGACGTAACTCGAGACGCCCCGATTCGATGCGCGTCACATCGAGCAAACTATCGATGATTCGAAGCGCGCGCTGGGTACCGATGCCCGCTTGCTCCAGCGATTCGCGAACCTCTGCGTCGACCGGCGTGTCTCCGTTGGTCGCGAAATCGAGATTGAGCAAGACCGCCGCCAGCGGATTTCTCAAATCGTGTGTGAGCAGTTGCGAAAACTCCTCCTTGAAGCGGTGAAGCTCGGCGTAATTCGTGTTCTGGTGCGCGAGCAAAACCTCCTTCTCTCGCAATCGAAGAAGATTGCTCACGCGCAAGAGCAGCTCCGTCTTGTCGATGGGCTGGGAGAGAAACTCATCGGCTCCCGACGCCAGACCGAGGAGCTTGGCCTCCCGCTCTTTTCTGGCTGTAATCAAGACGATCGGAAGGAACAGGCCACCGGCGAGTACCTTCAGCCTGCGGGTCGTCTCGAATCCGTCGAGTCCAGGCATCATGACATCGAGGAGAACCATGTCGGGGATCTGGACGGTCGCGAGCGCGATGGCTTCGCTGCCCGAGCTTGCCTGCATCATCTGGTGACCTGAGCCCTCGAACATTGCCATCAGCAACGAACGATTCAGCTTGTCATCATCCACGATGAGGATCTGTGCCCTGTGAGAATTCATCCCCTTAGAGATACCTGCTGCTGCGCACCTTTTAGGTGCGGCATTTTGACGCATGAGCCGATCTAGGGCGTGTCCTCAAAGTCCTCCNNGGACTTTGAGGACACGCCCTAGGGAAAAGCGCACGGAGCTTCGCACGCAAAGTAGCGAACGGCAGAAAGACTCGTTATCGTCGAAGTATGGACAAGATGCATTTCATCGAACAGCTGGCGCTCAAGCTAAAAGAAAGCGAAGCCGTGGCCGAACGCGCCGAGGAGGAGGCGCGCGAAGCCGCTCGATCGGCCGCCACCGAGTCGGAAAAAAAAGAAGATGGGCGCGCGGCGATCGAATTCGGAACCATGGCCACTGCGCAGGGCGCGCGAGGGCGCAAGGCGCAAGAGGAGCTGAAGCAGCTGGCCAGCTTCAGCAAGCAGGCGCTGCCCACCTTCGGACGGAAGAGCCCGGTGGGACTCGGCGCCATCGTCGACATCGCCATGGAAAACGATCAGGGACGGCAAGAGCGGACCTTCATTCTGCTTCCAGTGGGCGCCGGCGCGGAGCTGCCCGGTCCGGGCGGCGATGGATACATTTCGGTCATCACGCCTGCCTCGCCCGTCGGCAAAGCGCTGATCGGTCGCAAAGCCGGCGACACCTTTGAAGTGGTGATCAAAAATGAATCGCACGAATGGACGGTCGTCGAAGTGAACTGATGCGTCGTCTGGCGTCGCTGGTCTCTCTTTTTCTGGTCGCGTGGCGCGCCGATGTGCGGGCGGACGCGAAGCCCGATGCGCAAGCGAAGACCGAAGTGGTGCTGCTCGGCACCGGCATGCCGCGACCCGATCCCAATCGGTCGGGTCCGGCGACCGCGATTGTCATCGGCGATCGCACCTTTCTCTTCGATGCCGGTCCGGGGGTCGAGCGACGGCTGGCCGCGGCCGGTCTTCCCATCGACGGCGTGACCGCGCTGTTCTTCACCCATCTGCACAGCGATCACACGCTGGGGTATCCCGATCTGATCTTCACCTCGTGGGTGATGGGCCGCAAGAGCGCGCTCGAGGCGTACGGACCGCACGGGCTCAAATCAATGACCGATCATCTGATCGCCGCCTTCAGCGAAGACATTCACGTGCGCGAAAGCGGGCTCGAGCATGAGGCGCCAAATGGTTATCGCGTGTCGGTGCACGAGATCGCCCCCGGCGTCATCTACGATCAAAAGGGCGTGCGCGTGACGGCGATTCCGGTCCTGCACGGCGCGTGGAAAGAGTCGTACGGATATCGCATCGACACGCCCGACCGCTCGATCGTGATCTCCGGTGATACTCGCCCAAGCGATGCGCTCGTCGCGGCGGCGCACAATGTGGATGTGCTGGTGCACGAAGTCTATCCAGAAGAGCGACTCGCGGCGGAGGCGCGCACCGGCGGTGAAGACTGGCCCAAATACATGCGCGCGTTTCACACCTCCAATGTGGAGCTGGGAAAAATTGCAGCGGCGGCCAAACCAAAGCTGCTCATTCTGCATCACATCGTGCGCATGAAAGGTACCGACGAAGAGATTCTGCGCGGCGTGCGCGCCGGCGGATTTCAAGGGCGCGTGGTGATCGGCAACGATCTCGATCGCGACTAGAGTGCATGAAATGCGCTCTAGGACTTGCCGGAAAATATCGCCCGATCCACTATCGCCCGCATGAAACTCTACTACGCCGACTTTACCTGCTCGTTTGCGCCGCACGTCGCGCTGCGCGAGGCAGGTCTCTCATTTTCGCTGGTGCGGTATGACATGAAGGCGCGCACCCTCGAGGGCGGCGGATCGCTGACCGACATCAACGAAAAAGGATATGTGCCGGTGCTCGAGCTCGACTCGGGCGAGCGCATCACCGAGGTCGCGGCCATTTTGCAATACATCGCCGACCAGCGCCCGCAAAGTGGACTGGCCCCCGCGGCCGGAACGTTGGCGCGCTATCGCCTACAAGAATGGTTGAGCTTCATCGGCACCGAAATTCACAAAGCCTTTTGGCCGCTCTTTCATGACGGAGCGGAAATCGAAAATCAGAACGCGCGCGAACGACTCACGCGCCGATTTGGCTGGGTGCAGAGCAAACTTGGAACGCAGCCGTTCTTAATGGGCGAGACCTTCAACGTAGCCGACGCCTATCTGCTCACCGTGCTCAACTGGACTCGCGCCGCCGGCATCGACCTGAATCAGTGGCCGCAGCTCAAAGAATATTGGGCCCGTCTACGCAAACGTCCGGCGGTCATGGCTGCCACCGAAGCCGAATCAAAGCGCTAATCCGCGCGACTACTTTTGCTTGGGCGGGATCATTTTGGTCGGCTTGCCGGGAATCGACGTCCGCGGAGTCTCGGTCGGCTTGGTCAGCGCGGGAGCGTCGAACGGCACGTAGGGACGGCGGTCGTCCTCTTCCGGCAGCTCGTTCTTCCACTTTTTGTGATCCTGCTTCGGCTCGGCCTTGGGGGTGACGACGCCGGCCTTCTCCAGCGCGTCCTTCAGTGAATCGCTCATTTTATGAGTCTACGCGCATTTACGCGTGGACGAAAGCGCTGAGAGGCCGGATTTGGCAGTGAAAACAGCCGGCCCATGCGCTAGCCTGCGGCCGGAACATGGACCCACATCAGCTCAGCGCGGAAATCAGCCGGCGGCGGACGTTTGCGATCATCTCGCATCCCGACGCGGGCAAGA
>PLXG01000114.1 GCA_003153195.1 Myxococcales bacterium | reverse complement strand
TCTTGGGAAACGCGATCACGTCGCGCAGCGAATCGGCGCCGCACAAAAGCATCGCCAACCGATCGACACCGAACGCGATGCCGCCGTGCGGAGGCGGGCCGTACTTGAACGCGTCGAGCAGAAATCCGAACTTGGCGCGGAAGTCTTCCTCTTTCAATCCGAGCGCCTGAAACACCTTGGCCTGCACATCGCGCTGATAAATTCGCAGCGAGCCACCGGCGATCTCATTTCCGTTGAGCACCAGATCGTAGGCGCGTGCTTTGACCGCTCCCAGATCATCCGGACGACCACTGTCGAGCAGCGGCACACTCTCCGTCGTCGGCGCGGTGAACGGATGGTGCGCGGCCACGTAACGTTTTTGCTCTTCGTCGTGATCGAACATGGGAAACTGCGTGACCCAGGTGAAGCGCCACTCTTTTTTATTTTTGATGAGCCCGAGCTTGTGTCCGAGATGAAGGCGAAGTCCTCCCAATACCGCGTTCACCAACTTGGGACGACCGAATTGAAAGAAGATGTAGTCGCCGGTGCCGGCCGAGAGCGCTTCGTTGACCGCTTGCCGCGCTTCGGGCGTGACCGACTTCGACAGCGGCGATTGCGTCCACTCGCCACCTTCACCGACTTTGCAGCGCGCGAGTCCACGCGCGCCGAATCCTTTGACGAACTCTTCTAGCTTGTCGGTTTCCGCGCGCGACAAGCTTCCCGCATCCGCCGCCGGAACGCGCAGCGCCTTGACCACAGCACGCGTTTCGAGCGCACTTTGAAATAGCGGCACACCACCGCCGTTCATCTTCGACAAAAGAGAAGTCAGATCGCCGCGCTCGAGACCGAAGCGCAGATCCGGCTTGTCCACGCCGTAACGCGCCATCGCATCGTGGTAGGGCAGTCGCGGAAACGGCGTGCGCAGCTCGATGTCGAGCACGTCTTTCCAGATGCGCGCGATCAGACCTTCCATCATTGTATAGATGTCTTCTTCCACGCAGAACGACATCTCCACATCGATCTGCGTGAACTCGGGCTGGCGATCGAGCCGAAGATCCTCGTCGCGGAAGCAGCGCACGATTTGAAAATAGCGATCGAAGCCGGCCACCATGAAGAGTTGCTTGAAGATCTGCGGCGACTCGGCCAGCGCGTAGAAGTGGCCGGGGTTGAGTCGCGACGGCACCAAAAAGTTGCGTGCGCCGCCCGGTGTGTACTTCACCATGAACGGTGTCTCGATCTCGACGAACTGGTGGTTGTGAAAATAGTCGCGCGTCGAGCGATAGAGCTGCGAGCGCACCATGAAGTTTTTCTGCAGCGCGGGGCGGCGCAGATCGAGATAGCGGTGCTTCAGCCGAATGGTCTCGCCGGCTTCGGAATCGTCAGACACTTCGAACGGCGGCGTCTCCGAGCGCGAGAAGATGTGCAGCTTGAGCCCCTCGATCTCGACGTCGCCGGTGGAGATCTTGGAGTTCACGTTTTCGCCGCGTGAGATCACCCGTCCTTCGATGCCGATGCAAAACTCCGAGCGCAATTCGCCCGCCAGGGTGTGCGCCGTCTGATCGACATCGGGACCGAACACCACTTGGCTGATGCCGCTGCGATCGCGCAGATCGATGAACACGCGCCCGCCATGATCGCGCCGAGTGGCGACCCATCCCATGAGCACCACGGTCTGTCCCAGGTGATCTTTACGAAGATCTCCGCACATGTGCGAGCGTTTGAGGTCGGTGAGAAAGGCGGGCATCCTGCGACTATATCTCAGTCGCGCGCTGCGTCAAAGTCACGTAAGGTCAGAGCGAGGTGAAGATGAGGTTCATGCGCGCGTCGGTGGTCGGCCTGTGGTTTTTGTCCGCTTGTAGCGACTCGGCGGTCGGTGGCGACGGCGGCGCAATCGATCTTTCGACCGACGCCGAGATCTCTGTCGATGCCGCGCTCGACGCTCACATTGCGCTGGACGGGAACCTTTCGGGTGACATGAACCCGAGCGACATGAACGCTTCGGGCGACATGAGCCTCGCGGTCGACATGAATTCTTCTGGATCGTGCGTTCCCAACGGACTTGGCGCGGCCACTCCGAGTCCGGCCTGCTGCGTGCCAGGGTGTGCAGTCGGCGACGTCTGCTGCTCAGAGGCGGTCAACAACGGAGGCAATCATTCTTATGAGTGGCAGTGTGTCTCCTCGTCGAACGGGATGTGCACGTACCATCCTTGAGAATCAGATTTCTGATGGCGTGCGCCTGAAATCCGAATTTCTGTGGCGTGCCCGTGAATAGATCCAGATGGTTACGATTGGCGTGGGGATTGCTCTTTCGAGAACCGCTAATCGGGAGACATCCATGAAACGACTTAGGCCAAACCTCTTCATCGTTGCCGCCGCCATCCTCGGCAGTGGAGCTTGCACGCCAAAAAATACTTCTCACACCGATCCTCCCGTTCCCGGTCAGACCAGTTTCGTCTCGTCCGCCCCCGCGGGTGGAAACGGCGGGGCTGGAGGTGGAAGTTTGGCGACCGATCAGGCGTCGGGCGCCGCCACCCCCAAAGCCGCCGCCAACGGCACGGCCACCACGTCGACTCCGCGCACGGTGGAGGAGACCGACCTCTATCGCGTCGAAGGCAACCGCCTCTATTATTTGAACAGCTATCGCGGGCTCATGGTGTTCGACATGACCGATGTCGATCATCCGAAGCTACTCGGTCGCTCGCCGATCTTCGGCGATCCGGTCGAAATGTTGGTGCGAAATGGCATCGCCACCATCGTGGTCGCCGATTGGTACGGCCAGATGGACGACGGCACGCCATTCCACGGCTCGATTGTCCGCGGCCTCGACGCCACCGATCCGACCAACATCAAAGTACTCGGCGAAGCCAAGCTGGGCGGCTGGGTGCAGGACACGCGCGTGGTCGGCGACGTGCTCTACGCGGTCAGCGAAGACTATGGCTGGTACTACGGTTGGAACTACGCGGGCGAATCATCGTCGGTCTCAACGGTGATCGTCTCGTCGGTGAGCTTCGCCGGCGGCGTGATTCAGGCGGTCGGCAAAGAAACTTTTCCCGGCTACTCCGGCATCTTCAACGTCACGCCCAACTCGATCTTGCTGGCGCACGACGTGATCACCCAAAACGGCAACAGCACCTCGGAGAGCGAGCTCCTCTATCTCGACATCTCCGATCCCGCCGGCGCCATCGTTGAGCGCGGGTCGATCATCGTAAACGGGAGCGTCGAAGGATGGGGCGCCGACAACGGTCGCTGGAACCTCGACTTTGCCGACGGCGCAACTGCGCACGTGGTGGCCGAAGTGTACGACTACTCGAATGGAAACAACTACAGCGGTTACGTGCTCAGCACCGTCGACTTTTCCAATCCAATCGCGCCTTCGCTCAAATCGCAGCTCAACATTCCTTCGGCGGGATGGGGCGCGACCGCGCGCTTCGACACCAATCGCCTCTATCTTTCGCCCGACGGTGGATGGACCGACAATCAGGCCACTCCCTTTCAGGTGTACGATCTGACCAACGCCGCGGCGCCCAAATTGGCCGGCACTGTTCAGATTCCCGGTAGCGTTTGGAACATTCTCCCGGCGCCGAGTCAGACGATGTTCGCGCTCGGCAACGACTACAACTCGACGGCCTATCAAGACTCAGTCTCGCTCAAGTATTTGAACGTGGCCGATCCGGCCAATCCGCAGCTGATCGCCACCTCGACCTTCGGACAGGGTTGGGCCTGGACGCCAGCCGCGGGCACCTTCAAGGCGTTCACCATGGATCCGACGCAAGGGTTGGTCGTGCTGCCGTTCGCCGGGTGGAGCGATCAGGCGCAAGCCTATAACAATGGTCTTCAGCTGATCGAATTCAGCGCGAACTCGGCACACACCGCCGGTGCCGCCAAGACCAAAGGCTGGGTCGAGCGCGGAATCTTCGTCGGCAATCGCCTGGTCTCGCTCAGCGATCTGGCGCTCTCGGTGGTCGACTATTCGAATCACAACGCACCGGTGGTCACCGCGGAGCTCACGCTGGCGCGCAACGTGATCACCGCGCAGCCGTCGGGCTCGACCATCGCCGAGGTCTCCACCGATTGGTGGTTCAACGATGTGAGCACGTCGGAAGTGCGCGTGCTGCCGCTCTCCAATGCCGACGAGCTGACCGACTCCTCGAACGCGGTCTCAGTCACCGTCGACGGTGTGAACGCGCAGGTGTTCTACAACGGAAGCTTGGCCTATATCGTCACCGACGTGCGCGTGCCCTCCAATTGCCCGAATAATTACGGCGCCGGTGCGACCAACTGCTACGGCCGCGCGCAGCAGGTGCAGATCGTGGACCTCTCGAATGGCGGCGCTACGCTGCGCGGCAAGCTGCAACTCCCCGTCGACACTTGGGGCTCCTACTATTGGGGCTGGTGGGGATTTTACTGGTACGACTGGTACGATGGTGCCGGCGTGGTGCAGGTCGGCAAAGATGCCATCGCCTTCCGTCGCTGGGAACCGATCTACGACCAGAATGGCTACTACATCGACGCGAACAGCGATCTCTACGTGGTGGATCTCTCGAACGCCGATGCGCCGCAGCTGGCCTCTCTCTCCATCACCAGCGATCCCAACGCCTGGTGGGGCAACATGCGCGTGGTTGGCAATGAGCTCTACACCACCCACTACGAGTGGTTCTACAAATCGTCGAACCCCGGCGACCAATGGACGGTGAAGTACTACCTCGATCGCATCGATCTCTCGGATCGCCAGCATCCTAAGTTCGGCTCCAAGGTGAACGTGCCTGGTCTGCTCATCGGCGGATCCGACACGGATCCGACGCTGGTCTACACCATCGACTATCGCTGGGATTCGAACACCGCCAAAAACGACTTCGACGTCTTGCGTCTGCACAACGACGGCACCGCTGAGCTTTTGTCGACGACGCCCATCGACGGTTGGGTCGGACAAACCTTCTTCCAGGGCACCAAGGCCTATATGTCGGCACAGGCCTACGATCAGAGCAACGGGCCGAGCGTGAGTTTGCACGCGCTCGATCTTTCCAATCCGAGCGCACCGGTCGATCGCGTGGCGTCAGACAAAAACGGATGGGGATGGTTGCTCGGCGTCGCCGGCGATCGCGCCATCGTCAGCTCTGGTTGGGGACCGGACGGAGTGGACATTTACCAATTGTCAGACACTACCGCGCCAGTCTTCAGTCAGTTTGCGCGCACGCAAGGCTGGTGGGCCAACGGCGTGAGTCGTCAGGACAACTCGCTCTACATCTCGACCGGATACTGGGGCGTTCAGCGCATCGATCTTCAGTAGTCGCTCGACCTGCAGTTGCCAGCGCGCTTCGCTCGTGTCCAAACAGGACCACGTTCGTTAGATTGGCCGGCCTGTCGCCTTGACAGGAGGCGAGCGGACGAACATCTTTATGGACCTGGCTGAGGAGCGAAATGACCAAAGGGTTCACGATCTGGTTTACGGGGCTGTCGGGCGCGGGAAAATCCACTCTTTCCATGCCGATAGCCAAGAAGCTGCAGGATCTCGGACACCGCGTTGAAATTCTCGACGGCGATGTCGTTCGCACCAACCTTTCGAAAGGGTTGACCTTTTCGAAGGAGGACCGCGACATCAACATCCGCCGCATCG
>PLXG01000301.1 GCA_003153195.1 Myxococcales bacterium | reverse complement strand
CGGCTGATCGCCGCGCGGTTCGTAGGAGGAGACAATCTTGAAGGGCCGATCAGCCATGGGGCAGCTAGTGTATCAGAAAAATATCGCCACGATTTCCGGTTTAGGTGGAACATTGCGCCGTGGCGGAGCCGGCAAGATCTCGGGGACTTTCAAGACTTCGCGGACTTTATGGAATGCTCGATCTTTCCGGCGAGGGAGACGCCATCGACCTGGCCACGCAGCTGTTGGCGGGCGGTGTCACCATTTTACAGTTGAGGATGAAGGCGTCCACCGCGGCCGACACGCTGGCGATCTTGAGCGGGCTGGTTCCGCTGTGCCGAGCGCGCGGCGCGACTTTGATCGTGAACGATCGACTCGACCTGGCGCTGTGCGCGGGTGCCGACGGCGTGCATCTCGGTCAAGAGGACCTTCCGCTGTCGGCCGCACGCAAGCTCGCGCCCAATTTGCTGATTGGAGTCTCCACGCACGACGAGGCGCAGGCGCGCGCGGCTGCTGACGGTGGCGCGGACTACATCGGCTTCGGACCGATCTACGCCACCAGCTCGAAGCTCAATCCGGATCCAGTCGTGGGCGTCGAAAGATTGGCGACAGTTTGTCGTCTGCCTGTGCCGGTGGTCGCCATCGGCGGAATTACGCTCGAGAGAGTGGCGGAAATCGCGTCTGCTGGCGCTCGTGCGGTTGCGATTATCGNNGTTTCGGGGGGTGGAGCCGAGCGGCCCATCATCCGTTTGCCCACACGAAAAATCACCATCAGATAGAACAGCGCAAGAATTCCGCCGGCGATCACCATGCCCGGACGGCCTGTGCGAATCCCGCGAATGAGCAGCGTGTGCATGAACATCGGCGGTAGAACCAGCGCAGCGACGAACAGCATAAGAAGCACCAGCGAGAGCAGCCCGAAGACCACGTACATCACGGGGCTGGTCGCCTTTTCGTCGTCGGGCGCCGGCCGCATCGCGCGCGCGAAAGGATTTCCCCGAGCAAACTCGTCTTCAGACATCGAGGTCACTCTCCCAGGTCGCAATTGGTTGAAGCAACTGCTTTTTTTGAGCCAACCGCGCGATTTGCACAACGCGTGATAAAACGCGCGGTTACCTGAAATACCGATGTTATTTCTATCACTTAGGGGGGTAGAGCGCGATCACGAACTGCAGGCGGTTTTGTTCTTTTGGTCGCGTTGGATCTTCTTGAGCTCCTCGGCTGCGTCTTTTTTCCAGGTGGTCTTGGGATAGCGCTTGAGCAGCTCTTGAAAATAGACGCGGGCGTCCGAGCAGTACTTGAGCGCGTAGAACGCGAGACCGTTTTTGAACATCGCGTCTTGCACGATGTCCGCCTTGGGAAAATTATCCACCACCTTAGTGTACGCGCCGATGGCGTTGGCCCAGCGCTTCTCGCCCGCGTACGACTCGCCGATGTTGTACTGCGCGTGCGCCGCGCGCGGATCCTGCGGATATCGATTGATGAACGCCTCGAGCTCGCGTCGCGCATCGACATATTGCAGTGCCTGCAGTCGCTTCTCCGCGTCGGCGTAAAGTCCGTCGGCGGTGTCGGGCACCGGCGGCGTCTTGGCGGCGGTATTGGTCTGAGTCAACTGTTCGAGCTTGGTGTCCGACGACGCGCGGAATTCCTGAAACTGCTTGGTGAGCGCGTCTTGCGTATGCTGAATGTCATCGATGCGGCCGGTGAGCTGCGCCAAATCGGTCTGCATCTTCTGAACGGTGAGCCCCAGATCGGCGGAGTTGCGCTCGACCACCTTGGTGGCCTCTTCGACCAGCTGACGAACGCGCTTGAGCTGCGCTTCCATCTCTTTGGAGAGCTCGGCGGCGCGGATCTCATTCTTGGAAGACTGATTGCGCACGTCGGCGATCTGTTGATGAATCTCGACGCCGTCTTCTTTGGTCAGGAATGCAAAACATCCGGACGACGCCAGCGCCAGCATCACGATCGATTGACGTCTCATCCCGATTTTCACCATTGAAAATCTACCCGACGATCTTTCGCCCATCCGCCCTCATCATTGCCGGTCGCCTCCAGCTCTCCCTTGGCGACCGTCTTCATGCGCCCACTGTCGACGCCGATGCGCGACAAACGATCTTTCACCGACGCGGCGCGGCGATCGGAGAGCGCGAGGTTGTATTCTTCGGTGCCGCGCGGATCGGTTCGGCCCACCAAGATCACGCGGTGACCGGTCGACTTCTTGATGCAGTCGGCGTTTCGCTCGATGGTCGAGGTCGCGTCACTCGACAGCACGGCTTCATTGAAATCGAAATAGACCGGCTCGAGATTGCACTTGGGCGGCGTGGTCGAGCTCGAGCTCGCACCCGCGGGCCTGGCGCAACGACCGGCGTTGCACTTCCCGCCGTCGCCACATTCGTTGTCGCTGGCGCACGGACGGCAGCGTCCATCAATGCACGATTGATTGGCCGGACACTGCACGTCGTCGGTGCAACCGGCGGCGCCGCTGCTCGAGCTCACCATGTCGCAGCGGCCCTTGTTACAAACTTGTCCGGCGCTGCAGTCGTGGTTGTCGCGGCACTGCTGACATTCGCCGTTGATGCAAAATTCTTTGGCGTGGCAGTCGGCGTCTTTGCCGCACTTGGGATACTTCACTGAACATCCGCCCCACAGGGGCAAAAACACCAACGCGCCCAAGAAGATGAGCGCGCCTAATTTGACGTCGAGGCGCTTCATGCGGGACATCATTGCGCCCGTCCTCGAGCGTGTCAACCTTAGAAAGGGTCGAAGCTGGGTCGAAGCCAGGCGATCGCAAGGTCAGAACGGGTCGAAGCGCGCTCACACATTTTCGCCAATCGAGCTGTGTCTTGAATCACAAGCTCCATTCAGCTATGAACTCTGCCCTGTCATGAGACTCGCGGTCGAGCCAGCCATGCGCAAGCGGATCATCTGGCTGGCCGCGCCGGTTGTCTTGGCAATGGTCTCGCAGACCCTCATTAATCAGGTCGATCACGTGCTCATTGGTCGATTGCCATCAGCCGACTCGATCCCGGGAATCGCGGCGCTCGAGCCTTCACTCATTTTGCTTTGGCTGGTGGGCGGATGCCTGTCGGCGATTTCCGTCGGTACGCAAGCGCTCACCGCGCGAAGATTCGGCGAGCAGGATCGCGCACGCGCCGGTCAGGTGCTCACTAATTCAGTCGCGGTGGCGCTGTGCACGTCGATCGTGGCCTCGATCGTGAGTTGGTTTGCGGTGCCGGTGATCTTTCCACATTTGATTCGAGATCCCAACGTCATCGCCCACGGCGTTCCCTATTTGCAGTGGCGCATGCTGGGCGTGGTCTCGATGGTTACCACCACCAGCTACAAGAGCTGGTTCGACGGGCTTGGTCGCACGCGCGTGCACATGAGCGCGGCGCTGATCATGAACGTCATCAACTTTTTTCTCAACATCGCGCTCATCTTCGGCAAATGGGGATTTCCCGAGATGGGAATGCGAGGTTCGGGCATCGCGTCGATGGTCAGCTCCTATCTCGGCCTGTTCTTCATGGTGGCGTGGAGCTTGCGCGGCGAAGATCTGAAAGAGTACGGCGCCTATCGACTGAAAAATCTCTCGCGATCGCTTTCGTGGGAGCTGCTCAAGCTCTCGGTTCCGTCGGGCGTGGCCACCATCTTCGTCATGGGCGGCTTCGGCATGTTCGTGAAGATCGCCGGAAATCTCGACATCGTCTCCGGCACCGGCCAGCCGCTCGTCACCGCCGCCACCAACAACATCATCATCATCCTCATGCTCTTTTTCACCGCGTCGCTCGCCTACGGCACAGCCACCGCCACGCTGGTAAGCCAGTCGATGGGCGCCAAGAAAAAAGAGGAGGCTGAAGAGTATGGTTGGGCGGCTGTTCGGCTAGGGCTCATTCCGACGGTGATCCTCGGTCTGGTGATCGCGCTCTTTCCCGATCTAGTGCTGCACATCTATTGCAAAGATCCGGCGGTGATCGAGATCGCGCGGCCAGTACTGAGGGTGTGCGGTTGCCTGCTCCCGGTGATCTTGTCTGCCATGGTGCTGACGCAAGCGCTTTTCGGCGCTGGCAACACCAAATTCGTCATGTTCGTCGAGTTTGGATTGCACTTCTTCTGTCTGGTGCCGGTGGCGTACATCTGCGGCATCGTGCTGCACTGGGGCATGATCGGCGTGTGGACCGGCGCGTTCGTCTACGTGCTGCTGCTCTGCGCGATCATGGGTTGGAAGTTCGCCGAAGGCGCCTGGAAGACCATTCAGATCTGATTCGCTCAGAGCGGGCCGTCAAAACCTGTGACGAGGGCTCGCGATTGCTCGCCACTTCCTCGGCCTTGTTCGC
>PLXG01000313.1 GCA_003153195.1 Myxococcales bacterium | reverse complement strand
GAAAGACTATCTCCACCAACGGTAAAAGAGCGCTGCGATCTCTATCGAGAAACTTTGCTGGCGAACGTGACGGCGCGCGGCGAAAACTTCGGCGTGCAGGTGACCAGACGGCACATCAAGGGATATCTGGGATCGATCGTGGGCGCGCCCGAGATTCGATCGCTGCTCACCTGTCCGACCGCTTCTGAATCGCTGGCGCTAATCGATGGATTTTGCGCCCGCGGGCGAGCGCATGATTCAACTGCATTGATCGAATGAAGAGCGCGAGCCATTCGAGANNTGCAGCGCGGGAGGGAGTGGGCTCTTGCCCATGACCGACCAAGCGAAGCCGTACGCCGTGATCAGGCCGAATGGATCGTGCTCTAGCGACGGGACTTCTTTGCCGCCTTCTGCGGCTGATGCTGCGCCAGATACTCGTCATAGCTTCCGCGAAAATCGATCAGCCCTTCCGGACTGAATGCGAACAGCCGAGTGGCGAAGCCGGAGATGAGCTCGCGATCGTGAGTGACCACGAAGGCGGTGCCTTCGAACTTCGACAGCGCGTCGCCGAGCGCGACGATCGATTCGAGATCGAGATGGTTGGTCGGCTCGTCGAGCACCAGCACGTTGTCCTTGGTGAGCATGAGCTTGGCGAAGAGCAGTCGCACCGCCTCACCGCCCGACAGGACGTTGGTCGATTTCTGTCCCTCTTCACCTTTGAAGAGCATCTTGCCGAGCAGGCCGCGAATGTCCTGCAGGTAGGCGCGATCGTCGAACGAGTGCAGATAGGCGTCGACGGTGGTGCCCTTGGGAATGGTGTCGCTGTGATCTTGCGCGATGTAGCCGATCGAAACTTCGTGGCCCCACTCGATCGTTCCCTCATCGGGTTTGAGCTCGCCGACGAGCAGGCGGCAGAGCGTGGTCTTGCCCACGCCGTTTTGTCCCACGATGGCGACCTTCTCGCCTTTGGTGATGAGGGTGGTGAAATCCTCGCAGATCTTCGCCGCCGGAAATTGCTTGGACAGCCCATCGATGGTGAGGGTCTGCTTTCCCGACGGTTTCTTCACCAGCAGTTGAATGAACGGCCGCTCGATGTTGGAGCGCTTGAGATCGGAGAGCTGTAATTTTTCGATCTGCTTTTTGCGGCTCTGCACTTGCGACGCGCGCGTGCCGGCGCCGAAGCGGGCGACGAAGTCTTGCAGCTGCGAGATCTTCTTTTGGCGATCGGAGTTCTCCGATTCGATGCGGCCGCGCACTTCGCTCTTGGCCATGACCATCTCATCGTACGCGCCGGTGTAGGTGATGATGGTGTTGTAGTCGATGTCGGCGATGTGCGTGCAGATGGCGTTGAGAAAGTGGCGATCGTGCGAGATGGTGACCAGCACGCCTTGGTACTCGCACAAAAATTCTTCCAGCCAGCGAATCGAATCGATGTCGAGGTTGTTGGTGGGCTCGTCGAGCAGCAGCACCTCGGGCTTGCCGAACAGCGCACGTGCGAGCAACACGCGCAGCTTGAGACCGCCGGCCAGATCTCCCATCTTGCCTTCGTGCGAGTCGGAGGGAATGCCGAGACCGGCGAGCAGCGTGCCGGCATCGGACTCGGCGGTGTAGCCGTCTTCTTCGGCGATCACGCACTCGAGCTCGCCGAGTCGGTTGCCCTGATCGTCGGTGATGTTGGGGAGTGCCAGCAGATTTTCTTTTTCTGCCATCGCGCTCCACAGGCGTGCACTGCCTTGCAGAACCACGTCGAGCACGCGCGTCTCTTCGTAACCAAACTGATCTTGGCGCAACATCGAGGTCTTCTCCGGCCGCGACACGGTGCCGGTGTCGGGCTCGAGATCGCCGGAGAGAATTTTCAGAAACGTAGATTTGCCGGCGCCGTTCGGACCGGTGAGCCCGTAACGCTTGCCGGCGGTGAAGTTCACGTTGACGTCTTCGAAGAGTTTCTTCGAGCCGTAGGACTTCGTGACCAGGTTGACCTGTAGATTCGCCATGGGGAGGGGCTTATAACAGGGCTTGCGCCAAGATCCAAACGCGCGCAATGTAGTTGAAACGTTTTACTTAAAGGAGAATCGAACATGGCCAAAGGACAGATCAAGCAGGGCAAGACCAACAAGCCGAAGCTCTCCACCAAGGACAAGCAGAAGAAAAAGCAGGAGAAGCAGGCCAAGAAGTAAGCGCCGCTTTTCGGATCTTCGCAGCACCTCTCTGATGTCATCCGCTCATTTTGGGGACAGTCATAACTTTGGCCGCCGCGTCGAAGTGCGGAGGGCGCGCGTCTTCAAACCGCGACCGCTGTTTTGGGAGTGGCTGTTTTTGTCTGCCAAAAGCCCGTTGCGCCGCTCTCTCGACGGCGCCAGCCGAAAGAGCGCGCTAGGCGCGTTCACCTTTCTGCCTGACCTGACGTTTTTTCAACCGCGCACGCTCGATCGTGAAGGCGAGGTCGAGCACATCGATCTGCAGCCACTCGGCAAGCTTCGCGCCGGCGAGAAGATGGAGCTGGCGCAAATCGTCGGCCGATCGCTGGCGCTGTGGAGTTTTTTCGGACTATCCGATCTGCACTGGGAAAATCTGGTGCTCGGCCGCGCGCGCGACGGGCGCATCATTTTTTGTCCCGTGGACATCGAGCTGGTGCTGTCGGATCTGATTTCTCCGACGGAAACCAAGCTTTTGCCTGAGCGGAATTCGGTCTATCGCGAGATTCTCAGGCACGCGGCCGGCGTGCGACGAGTGCTCCCGCATCTGGGAAAACCGATCGCGCGCGAGCATCTCGCCGTCATGGTCGAGTCGTATCGCGCCACGTTCGTCTTTCTGCAGGATCACGGATCGGCGATGGCCAAGATTCTGCTTTCGCTCCCGCAACTGCGCACCACGCCGATTCGCATCTGTTTGCGCGGCACCGGCGACTACGTGCTCGCGCGCCAGCAGCCGATCTGGCCGCCGCTGTTGCCCGAAGAGGTGGAGCAGCTCGATCGCGACGACATCCCCTACTTTTTTCATCTCTATGGTCGTCGCGGCATTCACTACTTCACCGATCCGGCCTGCACCCGCGCAAGTCGGGTGGCGAAATCCGGCGGGAGCTCCAAAACCGATCCGGTGCTCGCGCTCTCACGCGGACTAGGCTCGGCCAATCGGGCTCGGCTGCTCAAAAACGGAATTTCTGCCATTCGCAGGGCTTTCGACCAGGCAAACCCGAGCAATGTCTATCTGCCCTGCCGCTGCGGCGAGCGGCGCACCGTATTTGCGCACGCAGTTCGCTGTCCCTATTCAGGATAGGCGGATTTATATTGAAAGCGGTCTATGTTGTTGCTGCGGTTCAGATCGAGTAACCTAGACATCGCCGATCAGAATCGCCCCACTCCAAGAAGGGATCGCGTGCGTCCATGGCCGAAGCAGATAAGAGAAAACAGAGCCTCTACTTTCCAGAAGAGATGCTGAAAGAGATTCAAACCGAAGCCGCGCGCCAAGATCGCTCGCTCTCTTGGATGGTGCAGAAGGCATGGAAAGTGGCGCACAAAGAGATCATGAAGATTCCGTCGGTGGATGCGCTTCCCGGCGGCGACAAAGAATAATCTCAGTCGAAGATCCGTAGAAAATTTCGTGGCGCTCGCTTCTTTCTGAGGCAACGAGTATTCGCGCTCATCAGACAAACTGACAGCGTGCTGCGCCTTTTTCCGCTGCGGTTCACGCC
Organism: Myxococcales bacterium; assembly: GCA_003153195.1. Lineage (GTDB taxonomy): Bacteria > Myxococcota_A > Polyangia > Palsa-1104 > Palsa-1104 > PALSA-1153. Next base: position 3,923 of record PLXG01000313.1, on the reverse strand, counting down.
CGATCGGTGCCACAGGTAATTGTGAATGAGCAACCCTTCGCCGGCACGAGCCGCGATGGGAGTGGCTCGCTGTTCGGCGTCCGCTTTGGCGAGCGCATCGTCGAGAATGACGCCGCCTTGCGGGCTGGCCAGTCCCGCTTTGTGGCTGCCGGGGATCACCTCGAGGCAGCCCGAATCGACGGTGCAGTCATCGAGCGCGGTCCAGATTTGCAGCAGGGGCGGACGATCAACACCCCAAAACACGCCGCCGTCTTGATGCCACGGTAGTGCGGTTCCGCCGCGATCGCTCTTGGTGAACAGCACCGCACGATAGAGCGAGATCGGTCCAGCGATGAGCGCGCGTGCCACCCGTTCGTTCAACCCATTTCGAATCCACTCCAAGAAGAGCGGATCGCGTTCGAGTTTTTCCAGTTTTCGATAGTGGGATGATGGACCCTGCCAGCCTTTGCCGAACTCCAGCTCCTGGTAGCGTCCGGTGGTGGAGTCGTGCTGAAAAAAGATTCCTTCGTGCACCACGCGCGCGTGCATGAGATCGTCGACGCGCGTACCCAGCTGCGCGATTCCCTCGTCGGAAAGAACGCGGCCGAGTCGCGCATAGCCGTGCTCGGCGAAATGGGTGAGCGCGCCTTCGAGATCGAAGTTTTGAGGATCGAGCGCCAGCACCGGCAGATACTAGATCAGATTGCTTGTTCTTCGGATCTCTTGAGAACCAGCCGCTCGATTTGAGTGAAGAGCTCGTTCAGGTTCATGGGCTTGGCGAAAAATGCGTCGGCGCCGTAGCGAATGCAGATGTCGCGCACCGTGTCGTCGCCGTTGCCGCTCACTACCACNNCCGGGCATATTGATGTCGAGGATGATCGCGTCGGGGCGTTCGGCCATCGCCATCGACAGCGCCTTCGATCCATCGGGACTCTGAATGGTCGAATGGCCGCGCTTGTGCGCCACTCGATCGTACGAGGACAAAAGAGAGATGTCGTCTTCCGCTATCAGGATGCGCATGGTTTGTTGTCCCTCAGGATACAATGTTGTCGGCGCGCTTGCCCTGCGGCGAATTGTCGCAGGGGTGAAAACCCGAGTGTCCTCAAGGCGACCGAGGAAATGAAATGATCATGCGAGTCTGCGCGACACTCGCGGGCTGAGGGGTGGGACGCCGCCTCCTGGCGGGTGGCCCGTGCTAGTTGCAGGCGCCGGCGCTGCAGGTCTGTCCCAAGGCGCAGGCGATTCCACAGCCACCGCAGTTGAAGACGTCGGTGGTGAGCGCGCTGCACACTCCGCCGATGGTCATCTTGCGAATAGTGTCGTTGTGGGTGTCGCTGATCCAGAGATTGCCGGCGCCGTCATAGTCGATGCCCACCGGCCCGTTGAACTTTGCCGCTCCGTTGGTGCCATCGCTGCTGCCGGTCGAACCGGGCACGCCGGCGAAGGTAGTGACCGCACCGGTGCCGATGATCACTTTACGAATGTCGTGATTTCCGTTTTCGGCGACGTAGAGGTTGCCGCCATCATAAGTGATGTCATACGGGGTGTTGAAGCGGGCCGCGGCGCCGACGGCGTCGACGTGTCCGGCGGTGGTTCCGCCAGCCAGCGTGGTGACCGCCTTGGTGGCGATGACGATCTTGCGGATATTGTGACTATTGCCGTCGGTGACGAAGAGGTTGCCGAGGTGGTCGGTGGTGATGCCGACCACCGAGCCAAACTGCGCCGCTGTGCCCGTGCCGTCCATACTGCCGACGGTGCCCGAGCCGGCGAGCGTGGTCACCACGGCAGTAGAGATGACAACCTGACGAACGGTGTGGGTGCCGTAGTCGGCGACGTACAGATTTCCGCCGTCGAGGGCGATCCCGAAGGGATAGGTGAAGTGCGCCGCGGCACCGGTGCCATCCACGTTGCCCGAGCTGGTCGACGTGCCGGCCAGCGTGGTGACCACGCCGGTTGAGACTACGATCTGACGGATGGCGTGGTTGTACGAGTCCGCGACGAACAGGTGGTCGGCGTGATCGGAGACGATGTTGGTGGGATTGTAAAACTTTGCTGCGACGCCGGTGCCGTTTTCCGAGCCCGAGCTGCCGGCTAGTCCGGCCAGCGTAGTAACCTGAGTTGCGCCGGAGGCGATCTCACGAATGGTGTGGTTGAACGAATCGACGATGAACATGTTCCCCAAGTTGTCGAACTCGATTCCGTAAGGGAGATTGAATTTTGACGCCGTCAACGCGGCGTTGGTGTTTCCCGCCATGCCGACCACGCCCGCGAAGTAGCTGACCGCACCGGCGCTGCAACCGGTCTGTCCGCTCGAGCAGGTGAAGCAGGCCGAGTTCACGCACGCCTGATTGGCTCCGCAGGCGGTGGCGCAATCTCCGCAGTGGTTCATGTCGGACGCCAGATCGTAGCAGGCACCTCCGCAGATCATCGGGTTCGATCCCTGACACGAGCAGGTGCCGCCCGAGCAAATATCGCCGGTCGGACAGGGCGCNNGCAATTGTTCACGTCGTTGTTCTTGTTCACGCACACGCCGGTGCAGGTGTCGGGTAGCGACGTCGGACACACGCACGATCCGGTGTGACAAACCTGATTCGAGTTGGCGGTGCAGACGTTGCCGCAGGCCCCGCAGTTGGCGGTATCGGTCTGCAAGTTTGCGCAATAGGTAGGGGTTCCCGTCGCTGGGCACTGGGTGGGCACGGCGGTCGCGCAGTTGAGCTGGCAGTTTCCACTCGAGCAGACGAAACCAGTTCCGCAGGCGTTGCCACAACTTCCGCAGTGGCTGGCATCGGTCATGAAATTCACGCAGAACACCGGGCTTGTGCCGCAGACATCTGGAGTCGTATCCGGGCAGCCGCAGGTCCCGGTTTGGCACAGCTGGCCGGTTCCGCAGACGGTGCCGCAGGCGCCGCAGTTTTGCGCGTCGCTGGTCAGATCGGCGCAGACGTTCGAGCAGAGCGTTTGCACAGTCGTGCACGCCGAGGAGTTTCCATCCGACGTGCAGCCGGCTGCCGCCAACATCAGCGCAAAAAATGCGAACCCGTCACGCCCTATCGCCATTTCGGTCCCCCTAACACGTGCACATTATAGCCGGCCCCGAGGCTGGAAGAAAGCGCAAGGCGCCTCAGTCCGTTCGATCGGACCTTGATCGACGGGCGGCGCTCACCTCGTGGAGCCGGACGGGCTTGACAAAGGGTGCGCCGCCAAACTTGGATCGAGCCACCCGCTGAGCTGGGTAGATTCCGCGATGGCCGCTGGCCAAATAGGCCACGCCCATCACCACCGCGACGTGCGGAAGGACGCCGGCACCGAGCAGCTCTACCGCCATGATCGAAAGCGCGAGCGGCGTGTTGGCGGCGGCGCCGAAAACAGCGGCCAATCCCACCGCTGCGCCCAGCCCTTGTGGGAGTCCCAGCGAAGGGGCGAGCACCGCGCCCATCGTCGCGCCCACGAAAAAGAGCGGAGTCACCTCTCCACCGAGAAAGCCGACACTCAACGTGAGCGCGGTGAAAAGAATCTTCCAAGCGAACGCGAACGTCGGCAGGTTGGGATCGCTGAACGACGCGAGCAGCGTAGGAAGGCCGAGACCGAGGTAGCGGCTGGTCCCGACCCATTTCCATAGGAGCACTATGCCGATTCCGCCCAGCATCATGCGAAGTGGCAGTCGCGGAAGGATTTTCTCGAACAGCGCCTTCATTCGATGAGTGAGCTCGACGAACAAGATCGCGCAGGCGGCGACGGCAAGACCGAACACGATCCATTTCAAAAGAACGGCGAAGGTGGTGGCCAACGGAGCGGGCTGCGGATAGGGGGGGTGTACGACGCCGAGAAAGCGCGTCACCTGATCGCCCACCATCGATGCGACCAGCGCCGGCATCAGCGCGCGATATTCCATTTTACCGACGGTGATGACTTCGATTCCGAAGATGGCTCCGGCGATGGGCGTC
>PLXG01000275.1 GCA_003153195.1 Myxococcales bacterium | reverse complement strand
CGGTGATCATGACGGTGCGAATTCCGGCCAGCTTGGCTTCGGCGATGGCGGCGGCCACTTCCGGGCGCGGCGGATCGATGATGCCCACCAGTCCCACAAAGGTGAGCTGGCTTTCCCAATCGCCGGGCGTCTTCGCGGCGTCGGCGGAGCTGAAGTCTCGTCGGCCGAGCGCGATCACGCGCATCGCCTTCTCCGCCCAAGACGCGGCGATTTTGAGAATTGCCTCGCGATCGGCGTCCCGACATTGTTCGAGGATCGCCTCCGGAGCGCCGCGGACCAGCGCGCGCGCGCCGCGTTCATGTTCGATCAGGATCGACGCCATTCTGCGTGACGAGCTGAATGGCTGCTCGCCGAGAATTTTCTTGGGCGCGACCACTCCCGCGCGGGCCGCCAGCACCAGCATCGCCCCGTCGGTGGGATCGCCTTGCGTGGTCAAATCGGACCGGTTGAGCTGGGCGCCGCTGGCGAAAGATGCGGCCTCGAGAAGATCGCTAGCGCCGTCTTGCAGTTGAACCGCGCCGCTCTCCGGAATCTCGACCGAATTCCCCGCGGCCAGCACGCGGCGAACCGTCATCTTGTTTTGGGTGAGCGTGCCGGTCTTGTCGNNTTGTCGGTGCAGATGATCTGCGCGCAGCCGAGTGTCTCTACCGCCGGGAGCCGGCGGACCAGGGCGTGTCGTTTGGCCATGCGCGTGGTCCCGAGAGCGAGCACGATGGTGGTTACCGCCGGCAGTCCTTCGGGAATTGCCGCCACCGCCAATGCCACCGCGATCAAAAACAGCTCGCGCGGAGACGAATGGCTGAACAGGAGCCCGGCGCCGAAGACCACCAGCGACACTGCTACACAGGCCAGCACCACACGCTTTCCGAATCGTTCCAGATCGTCTTCGAGCGGCGTTCGCTCCACCGGAACCCGTTCGAGCATGCCCGCGATCGCGCCGAGCTCAGTGTGCAGACCGGTGTTCGCGACCATTCCGCGTCCGCGTCCTCGCCGGATGCGCGTGCCCATGAAGACCATGGTGCGTCGTTCGGCGAGCGCCGCGTCGCGCTCCAGCACCGCGCCCGACTCCTTGGCCACCGGCATGCTTTCGCCGGTGAGCGCCGCCTCTTCGACCTCGAGATCGAAGGCTTCGCTGAGTCTGACGTCGGCCGGAATCCGATCGCCGTCTTCGAGCAGAATCAGATCTCCCGGAACCAGCTCGGTGGCGGCGATCTCCTCAATCTGTCCATCGCGCATCACGCGTGCGGTGGGGGCGGTCATTCCTCGAAGCGCCGACATCGCACGCTCCGCCTTTCGTGCCTGCAAAAGGCCGAGCACCGCGTTCACAATGACGATGGCCAAGATCGCCGCGGCATCGCCGAAGCGCTCCAGCCAGCGCGCGCCCGGTGGCGAGGCAAAAACTCCCAGGCCGGCCGCGATCGCCGCTGCGCCCAAAAGTGCGAGCACAGTGAAGTCCGAGACCTGCGCGATCAGCTTCGTGAGCAGCCCTTCCGGCTTCGGCTCGGGCAGCCGGTTCGCGCCCAACTTCAGCAGTCGGTCGCTCGCCGCCGCTTGAGAGAGGCCGCGGGTCACATCGGATTGCCAGTAGACGGAGACCTCCTCGACTGCGGCGTGGTGCCAGGCCAGTCGCGGTCGGGCACGAGAAGTGTCGCTGCGCTCCGGGCGGCCAGGAAGCTCAGGGCGCCGTCCGTCGGATTCGCCGAGCTTCACCATTGTTCATCTTTTAGCATGCGCGCCCTATTTTTTGAAAAGGCATATCGGTTGCAAAAACTTGGCGCTCAGATGACAGTCGCGGCAGCACGATGGCAAAAGTCCGCGTCGGTGAGTTTTTCAAAGCGCTGTTCGAATCCGTTCAGCGGGATTTTATATTCGACATCGCCGCGCAACAGGCCTACTGGGCGCTGCTATCGCTGTTTCCGTTCGCCATCTTCGTGCTCACGCTCATCGGCTACATCCCGATGCACGGTCTCGATCGCGAGGTGCTAGGCGTGGCACATCGGCTCATGCCGGAGATGGCCGCCGCGCTGTTCGAGAGCACGGTCGCCGAGGTGGTGGGGAAGCAGCGCGGTTGGCTGCTGCTCATCTCTCTTTTGCTGGCGCTGTGGAGCGCGTCGGCGTGGATGTCTGGCAACATCACCGCGCTCAATCGCGCCTATCGGGCCAAGAGCGCGCGGCCCTTTTGGAAAGCGAAGCTGCTGTCGCTGGCCATCACCCTCGGCTCGGCGGCGCTGATCATCATCAGCACCGTGCTACTTCTCACCGGGCCCGATCTGGCGCACAGCGTGGCGGCCTGGTTCGGCGTGGCCGGACCGGTGGACGCGGCTTGGAAGATCTTTCGCTGGCCGGTGAGCGTGGCCGCGCTGATGATGGCGTTCGCGGTGCTCTATTGGATGCTGCCCAATGTCAGACATCCATTTCGACTGTTCTCACCCGGGGCGATCGTGGGAATCCTGTTGTGGATCGCCATCTCCATGTTGTTCAAGATCTACGCTGCGCACGTGAGCTCGTACACGCAGACCTACGGCACGCTTGGCGCCGCAGTGGTGCTCATGACCTGGCTCTACCTTTCTTGCCTGGCGGTGCTTCTGGGCGGGGAGATCAACGGCGTGCTCGAGTGCATGCGCCAGCCGCCGGAAGAGCGTACCGACGATCATTTGCGCGAGCGACCTAAAGAGTCGCCCGAGCGTTGATGCGAATTCTGCGACTGGTTGCGATCGGTGCCCTCATCTGCGCCGTGGCTTATGCGCTCGGCACCATCGACTGGCATGCGCTCCTAGAGACCTTGCGCCACGCACTCATCGAGCTGGTGGTGCTGGCGGCGGCGCTCAATTTTCTGCAAATTCTGGCGAAGGCAGAGCGCTGGCGACTCATGCTCAAATAGGTCAAGCGGGTGCCGCTGTTTACGCTCTTTCACTATCTGCTGGCCAGCTACGCCGCGTCGATCGTGCTTCCTGCGCGCGCGGGCGAAGCGATGCGAGTGGTGGTGCTCAAGCGTCGACACGAAGTGCCCGCCACCGTTTCGATCGGCGTTCTCATCGGCGAAAAACTTTTCGAGGTACTTGGGCTCTTGGCACTGGTGGCGCCGTTGCCGTGGCTGGTCGTGCTCCCCAATTGGGCGAAATGGAGCGTGGCGCTGGTGGCCGCGCTCGGTCTCGGCGGCAGCGCGGTGGCCATCGTGCTGGCGCTTCGGGCCGAAGCGAAAGTGGGTCAGGAGACCGCTCCATCATTAATAGATCGGTTGGCTGCCGGCCTGCGCACCGCTTCCAGCCCACGTACTTTTTTTGCCGTGCTGGCTTGGTCGATTATTTCTTATGCGATCGACGCGCTCGAAATTTGGTTGGTGCTGGTGGCCGNNTGGTGGCGGTTCCTTCCACTCCAGGAAATGTCGGCGCGCTCGAAGCTGGCGCGGTGGCCGGTCTCACCGCGATGGGCGTTCCGCTCGCTCCGGCGCTGGCGTTCGCGCTCGTTTATCACATGATGCAGGTCGTTCCGGTTCTGCTGGCGGGTGTGAGCGGACTGTCTTTGCTTCGCGAAGAGTCGGCCTGATCTGATCCTAATCCCCATCAAGTTCTTGCTTTGCTTCATCTACTTTCGTACGCTGAACAAATGAATACGGACCCGACGCTCACCTGTCCGAGCTGCAAATCCGAAATTCGTCTGACCGAATCGCTGGCCGCGCCGCTCCTCGAATCGGCCAAAAAAGATTTCGAAGCCAAGCGCCAAGCGCTGATCGCCGAGGCCAAACGGCGCGAGGCCGAGCTGGAAGCGGCGGCCAAGCAGCGCGAGCNNAGCGGCGGCCAAGCAGCGCGAGCAGTCGCTCGAAGCGGCGGCCAAGCAGCGCGAGCAGCAGCTCACCAAGGAGATCTCGACACGAGAATCCGAGCGCGCGCGCTCGGCGGTGGCGGATCAGATCGCGCAGGCGGCACAGCTTGTGAGCGATCGCGATGCGCAGCTGAAAGAGCGAGACGCCAAGCTGGCCGACGCGCGAAAGAAGGAGCTCGAGCTCTTGAAAGAGCGACGCGCGCTCGAAGAAGAAAAAGAAGATCTCGAGCTGACGGTGGCGCGCCGTCTTCAAGACGAGCGCGTCAAGATCGCCGACGAAGCGCGCAAGCGAGCCGACGAAGACGGTCGCTTGAAGATGGCGGAGAAGGACAAGCTCATCTCCGACATGCAAAAGCAGGTCGAGGAGCTGCGGCGAAAAGCGGAGCAGGGCTCGCAGCAGATGCAAGGCGAAGTGCAAGAGCTCGAGCTCGAAGCCGCGCTGCGCTCGAGCTTTCCGCGCGATCGAATCGAGCCGGTGCCGAAGGGCGAGCACGGCGGCGACGTAATCCATCGTGTGCTCGGACCGAGCGGTCAGATCTGCGGAACCATTCTGTGGGAGTGCAAGCGCACCAAAAACTTCAGCGGCGCCTGGCTGCCCAAGTTGCGTGAAGATCAGCGCGCGGCCAAAGCGGAGATCTCGGTGCTGGTGTCGCACGTGCTTCCCGAGGAGATCGAATCGTTCGGTCGCACTGACGATGTCTGGATTTGCGGACCGAAGATTGCCATCGCGCTTGCCTTGTCGCTTCGGCAGACGCTGCTTGAAGTGGCGGCGGTGCGAGACGCGGGCGTCGGTCTGGAAACCAAAATGGAGATGACCTATCGCTATCTGACCGGGCCGCAGTTTCGCCAACGGGTCGAGGCAATCGTCGAAGCATTCCAGACCATGCAAGACGATCTCAGTCGTGAAAAGGCGGTCATCATGAAGCAGTGGGCCAAGCGCGAGCTCTTGATTCAGCGCGCGCTCGGCGCCGCCGCGGGAATGTACGGCGATCTGCAAGGAATCGCGGGAAAGACGCTACACGAGATCGAAGGGCTGGATCTGAGAGCGCTGTCGGGACCAGAGCCGGAGCAAGAAGAGCTCGATCTACACGTCACACCGAATCTTCACGTCACGAAGTAGTCTCACTCGTCGAACGCTCTGGATCCTTGGGATTCCACATTCGTATCCATTGGGGACACTCGCCTACGCGCCACCTTCGGTGTCGCACGTCGCTCGCTGGTCCTCGCCTAGCATCGCCGCAACGGCGAGCGGCTGCGGAACCCCAACGGATACGAACGTGGAATCCCAAGGACCGCGCAATCAACTCGCTTCGCTCGTGCCGCTCACCCAACGCGAATTCTGGGACGTGCGCGATCGCCGAACGCGCAGTTATTGGAGTGTGGAGTCTGGAGCTGGCTCAGGCGCAGCGAAAATCCGTACAAATTCTGAGCGGCGGCGGCGAGTCTGGCGATTGATGATACCTCGAGGGAACCGTGTTCACTTCGGCGGGCTTCCGGCGCCGCTCGCCGTTGCGGCGATGCCAGGCGAGGAAAGCGAGCCACGTGCGACGCCGAAGGCGGCGCGTAGGCGAGTGCGCCCGCTGAAGTGAATACGGATCCCTCGAGGTCCGCCAATCGCCATACGAACTTACGGTAACGATATTCCAGTGCCGCCGCTGTAGAGCGTCGCCGCGTCGCTGGCAGAGAGCGCGCGATTCCAAGCGGTCACTTCATCCAACAAGCCATTGAAGTAGGCGCCCCACGGCAAGGACGTTCCAATTTGCGCGCCGCCAAGACCGGTGANNCGAGGTTATTCCGCCGCAATTGCAATTGATGGTGAGGTTGCTGGTGGAGGCCGCCGCCCCGTCAATATACAACTTGAATTGGCTGAAATCGAGCGCGGTCCCCGCGACTGCCGCCCAAGTTCCGACCGCGTGGTGCCAAGCGCCGTCGTTATAGGTGGCGCTGGATTGAATTCCGATGCCCCAGCCGTCGAACTCGGCGAGCCACTGGATGTGGCCCGCTCCGCCCGGCTGTCCCATCTCGAGTGTCAGGCTGCGGCCGGTGGTCATCGTCGATGATGGGCCGCGATTGGCGAAAATGGCCTGCTGTCCGGTGGCGGTGGTCTTGAACCAGGCGCTGATCGAGTACGCCGTGACCGCGTTCTGCACCAAGTTGGCGGTCATCACGTAGTCGCTGGTTCCGTTGAAGGAGAGCGCCTCTCCCAACTTTCCGGTCACCCAACTCGTTCCGTGCAGCGTGCCGCTGTTTGCGCTCAACGAGGAATCGGTGGCGCCAGTGCCGGATCCTTCGTTGAATTTCCACGAGCCGATGAGACCGGAGGTGTCGAATGACTGGCAGGCGCTGCTGGAGCAAAATGACGTACCGCCCATACACTGATGTCCGCAGCTTCCGCAGTTGTTGGGATCGCGGGTGGTATCCACGCATGCGCCGTTGCATACCTGAGAACAATTTTCGCGCACGAACACGTAGCCGAAGGTCTCGGTGTGTTTGTCGCCGTGATCGGGACTGCATCCCGAGCCAGCTTCGTCACCGCACGAGTTGTTGGGATTGTCGTTGGTGCACGCGTTACCGGTGATGCCGATGCCGAGCACCGAGTCGCACGAGTTGCAGTCGCTCTCTTGGTTCGACACGATGCCAATGCGCGCTTTCTCCGGGCTTGCGCCGCAGGTGGCGTTCAGACCTTCGGAGTTGCAGTTGGGCTGCAGCGACGGGCTGGCCAGCAGTCCTTCCCACGTCGTTCGTCCGAGCGTAGTGGTGACCTGCGTTCCAGGCGAGATCGCCGCATAAAATGAAGTGGCGTGCAGCGGGAACTTCACGAACCGCATGGTGCCGCCGTCGAGCATGCCGACGCGAACTTGATCGACCCTGACGGTGCTATAGCTGGCGAGCTTGGCCTCGTTGCCGTCGAGATCGGGGAAGTTGTCTTGATAGACGGTGGTGTTGGTCCAGTAGGCCGAGGGGTACCCGAAGGTGGTCTTGGTGCCGTCGATCTTCATGATCAACGTCCAGCCGCCGCCGTCGCTGGTCATGTCGCAATAGACCGGGAACGCCGAGCTCCCGCCACCGGTGATGAAGTAGATGCCGCTTTGCGCCGAAGAATTGTCTGCCAAAATTGTCGCACAGCTGGTGCCGGCGGTGACGCACTGCCCGTCACCGCAATAGGGCGTGGCACCGCTGCAGATGTGACCGCACGTTCCGCAATTGGTGACGTCGCTGGCCAAGCTCACGCACTGCCCGCTGCAGACGTCGGTGAGACCGCTCGGACAGCGGCACAGCGAGCTGATGCAGGTCTGTCCGCCGTTGCAGATCGTCCCGCACGTCCCGCAGTTCATCGCGTCGGTGGTCAAGTTGGCGCAAAATTGCGGGGTGCCGGTCGACGGACACTCGTCGGGCAGATCGACTGCGCACTGCAAATGGCAGCTTCCCATTTTGCATGCCATGCCGCTCGCGCACCGGTTGCCGCACGCGCCGCAATTGGATGCGTCGGACGAAACGTCGACGCAGGTGAGCGCGCCCGCGCAGGTGATTTTTGGTGCACAGGGATCGACACACGCGCCGGTAGTGCAGACGAGCGGAGTGGTGCAGCGCTTGCCGCACATGCCGCAATTGGTCAGGTCGGTCTTCAGATCGACACAAATTCCACTGCAGAGGTTTTGGCCAGTGTCACAGGCGAGGCGCTTGTCGACGCTGCAAACTCCCGCTGAACAGAGCATTCCAGATGTACAAATCGTGTCGCAGGTGCCGCAGTTTTGGGAGTCAGTTTGGACGTCGACGCAGACCCCGGTACAAGAAATCTGACCAGCCGGGCAGCTACTGGTAGGAGATGAAGCGCCTCCACAGGCCGAGAGCAGGATCCCAAGGCTCACCGCCGCCGATTTCATACCACCCCGCATTGGGCTCCTCTGAAGCGGAACCTATCACACGGTGCTGGTCGTTGGGAACGGCTCTCCAGTAGGTTGTTTTTCCACAGGAATCAGTATTTGCGGCTGGCTCAAGGCGGTGGAAAAGGCGCGCCATTCGCGGCGGCGGGAGATCGATCCGGCCATCGCACGACCCACGATCTTGAACTGATGATCGCGACAGGTCATCTCGAAAACCGCGGCGTTCAGTCCGTCGAGCAGATAGATACATTGTGCAAATAGTTCACGGGATGCGGGAGGTGACCAGTGGCCGAAGTAGTTCAGCGCCAGCGCTTCTTCTCTCGCGCTTTGTGAGGCGAGCTCGGTGATTCCGGTGCGCTCGCTCAAATAGCGCGAATAGATCGACTGTTGAACTTCGTTGAGCGCGCACACCAACTGCCAACGCGCGCGCGCCTCATCGAGCGAGCACGACTCGAGAAAGTCTTGAAACGCGTCCGGAAATTCGAACGGCGGAGTGAAGCCGTCGGGAATGTGCGTGTGACGATGCTCCAGCCATGGGAATTCGCTCTCGAGCGCATGACGAAGATCGGGCCTGAGCCGTGCGCGAAATCGCTCGCCGGCACGTAGCGCCGCGCGCGTGGTCGCGAGATAGGCCAGACCGTTCACGATTTTGGGTGCGAGGCCGAACCGGGCGTAGATTTTGCCGGCGACGCCGGTGATGGTGGCGCGAGTGGGTTGGCAGCGAGTCGCCCAAGTGCGGAGCAGCGCGACGATGTCACCGCGCGCGTAGTCGGCGTGAGCGGCATCGATCTCCTCGTCGGGGGCGAGGCGGAAATAGGGCAGCGCGGTCAGTGAGGCTGCGGGCGCGCTCATCCGGCGAGATCGGTCAGCGCCAGCTGACTCGCGATGCGCGCCGACATCGCCACCATGGGAAGTCCGGCGCCGGGATGAACCGATCCACCCGCTAGATAGAGCCCGCGCACGCCGGCGATTTTGTTTTGTGGACGCTTGAAGGCGGCGGTCATGGCGTTCAGCGACAATCCGTAAATGCTGCCGCGGCTGGCGGGAAACTGCGTTGCCAGATCGAGCGGCGTGATCTGCTTTTGCTTGAGCGCCTTTACCTGCCAGCCATGACGCGCCATCACGCTCACGATTCGATCTCGGCAGACCTCTTGGCCGTGCGCCCAATCGATGTTCGAGCGGCCGCCCTGTTCGAGCGCGGGAGCATTGGACAAAAAGAACATGCGCTCGGGGCCACTCGGTGGCGTGCCGGCGCGATCTTGCGCGTTCAAGTAGACGGTCGGATCGTCGGGCGCGGTGCGGTCGCCGAAGAGTTGCTTGAACTCGTGCTTGTAGTCGGTCGAGAAGAAGACGTTATGATGCAAGATGTCGAACGGCGGCGGCTCGGCGACGGCCAGCCAAACGTAGGCCGAGAGTGAGCGCTCTTCATCAGAATATTTTCTGGCCAGCTTGCGCCCAGTCTTGGTGTGATTGAGCAGTCGCTCGTAGACGTCGGCGACATCGCAATTGGCCAGCACCGCGTCGGCTTTTTCCACTGCGCCGCTGCGCAGCCGAATGCCAATCGCGCGCGACTCTTCGCTAAAGGTCGAGCGCGTGGTCTCGGTGACGATCTCTTCCACTTCGGCGCCGGTGATGATTTCGACGCCGAGCTCGCGGGCCAATCGCTCGAGCGCTTCGGCCAGGCGGTAGATTCCACCTTCGCAGGTGAAGATGCCGAACGCGTTTTCGACGTGGACGATCACCGACAGCGTCGCCGGTGCCTGATAGGGCGACGATCCATTGTAGGTGGCGTAACGGCCGAACAGTTGGCGCAGTCGCGGATCGGGAAAAAATTCCTCGAGCGCCTTGTGAAGTGTGCGCATGGCGTCTATCTGCGTGAGCATGGTGAGCGCGCGCGGATGGATGAAGTTCACGATGTGCGGGATCGCGTTTTCCATGAACGGCTCGCGCACCACGTCGAAGATTTTCTTGGCGTGCTTGCGGTATTCGCGATAGCCGCGCGCTGAGGCGGCGCCGGAAAATTTCTCAATGGCATCCGCCGCTCGCTCTTCGTCGGTGAAGAGATCGAGCACCGAGCCGTCGGGGAAAAAATGGCGGCACAGCGGCTCGAGCGTACCGAGCTTGACGTACTCGCCGAATCGGCCGGCGAACAGCTCGTCGAACACCCACTTCATGGTGAGCACCGATGGACCGGCGTCGAATGTCTTTCCGTCCACGTCGACTTCGCGCAGTTTGCCGCCGACGCGTGGCGCTCGCTCGTAGACGCGTACTTTCAGGCCCGCGCGCGCCAAATAGATCGCCGCCGAAAGTCCTCCGACGCCCGCGCCGATCACGATCGCGCTTCGGTTTTTCACGCCGCGAGTGAACCCCATCGCCGTCTCGAATGAAAGGGGGCACTCACCACATGGTTAACCTCTTGCAGCCACTAGCGAAATTCCGCTCGATCAAAGTGCGCTCGAGCGGTCGGAGGTTTTCGCGGTGTTGAAAAAAAGCCAATGCGCGGCGCGAGGTTATCTATGAGTGGAGTGACCCCTCCTCAGAAGGCTTGGCCGAACTGGGCGCTGAATCTGGGCGAGTAGCCGCCGCCTTGGGCCATTTCGAAGGGAAATGCCAGGTCGAGGCGAAAGACTTCGCGATCGAACTGCGGAAACAAAATTCGCAGGCCGGCGCCGGCGTCTTGATGCCAACTGAAGGTGCGCAGATCGGGCGGGGCGTCGCCACCATCATAAAACGCGACCAGGCCGATGTGCACCGACCAGAAGTTGAGCGCCTCTGAGCGCAGCTCGGCGTTGACCAGATAAAAATCGTTGCCTTGAATTTCTCGCGGCGCCCAGCCGCGCAATCCGTTGTCCGATCCCAGCGTGAGCCTGGTCGCCTGCAGATCGTGATTGTGAAACTCGAACGTCCCTTTGGCGTGAAAACGAAACGGGCCGAACTTGGGCGAGACGTTGTAGACGCTGCCCGACACCGCTTCGTTTACAAACGGCGCGCCGGGAACGCCATCTTCGACGCGTCCAGTGAGCGAGGTGGTGGCCGTGAACAGGTTGTCGCGCGTGTAGTGCGTGGTCGAAGCGGTGCCGGTGAGCGTCAAGTGGTGGCTGCCGGTGCCGGGCAGGCCATAGCGCGCGTACAATTCCACCGACGGGCCGATGCGATAGTCCTCGGTGAGCGCGAAGGTCTGAATATTTTTCAGCGTGATGTACTTCGCCTGAAACGCATCGAATCGAATGTAGGGACCGAATGAGTCTTCGCTGAGCGGTAAGATGGCAGCAAACGCGGCGCGTCCGGCGGCGGAGATATTGGTGGGAAAATTCGCCGGCACGCTGCTCTTGGTGCTGACTTCCGAAACGCCGATGGCCAGGTTCACTTTGTTGGTGAGTCCCCACGAGCGCGTGCCTTCGAGGCTGCCGAGCCCGTATTGGTTGTCGTAGATGTAGGGAATTCGATCGTTCATGTATTTGAGCGCCACCAGATCCGGACCTTCGAAATAGCGAACCACCTGCTTCACGTAGCTGGCTTGCGCTTGCCATGCCCATTTTGTGCGCAAGCTGAAGAGCGGTCTTCCGACGGTGAGGTTGGCGTTGACGCCTTCGTAGGTGCCGGTGGCGCGGTTTAAATAAAAATCGGTGCTGACGTTGCCGAAGTGACGCGATCCCCAAATGCGCGGATCGACATAGGTCGCACCGACGGTGTAGCGGCCGGGGTCGAGCGCGAAATCGATGGCGAACGTTTTATTGCGGCCGAATAAATTATTTTCGGCGATGGACATCGACAGCGTATCGAGTCGCGCCTGATCGAATTGGAATTCGGTATTGAGCCGGAGACTCCATTGATCTTTGGTGACCACCAAGATCTTCACGCGATCGGGCGCCGAACCTTTTACCGCCACGATGCGCGCCACCGACAGGATAAAAAATCCGCGCAGATTTCGTCCCGACTCTTCGATGCGATCGGTGGCGTAGATGTCGCCTATGTTGAGCAAGAGCTCGCGCGCAATCACCTCTTCGCGCGTGCGCACGTGTAAATAGTTGAGCAGCGTGTAGTGCGATATCACCGGCACTGGTTTCAAAATCGAAAAGTCGCCGGGCAAGATGACGTCAGAAGGATCGATGACGATCGCTTCGATGGTTTTGCCTTCCGGATGTAGCTCGGTGCGCAAACCGTGGCGGCGCAGCGCAGCTTCGATCAGCTCCTCTTCGTATTTTTGCCGAACGTTGAGATGATCGGCACGCGCAGCGGCTGCGGCCAGCAGTGCAAGCGCTAGGGTGACCGCCCAGGTGATCGAGAAAACGCGCAGGGCGCGACTTTATCATCGACTGATAAAGGGCGCGATCCCATGGAGCTAGAAGAGGGCTTCAGGCGTTCTATTGATATCTGTTCATTTGTTCAGTATACTGTCCATATGGCGGCCACTGCAGCAAAAATTGCAAATGTTTTAAGCCACTTGCGTGAGGACGCCCGACTGCGCGAAACGGTCCCGCGCGAGGATCGCCGCCTTTCGTCGGGAGTTTCGTCACTCGATGTTGCACTGCAGGGCGGGCTGCCGCGCGGCCGAGTTTTGGAGCTTTCGGGACCGCGCTCTTCGGGACGACTTTCCATGGCGGTGCAGCTCCTCAGCGCCGCGGCTGCGCGAGGCGAGTGGACAGCGCTCATCGATGTGTCCGACGCGTTCGATCCGCGCTCGGCCTCTCTATTAATGATGGATCGCCTGTTGTGGGTTCGGCCGCGCATGACCTTTGATGGATTCAAAGTGGCCGATCTCATCCTCGATGCCGGCGGCTTTGGGCTGGTGGTGCTCTATCTCTGTGAGCATCCACAAAGAGAGCGGTTGGATTGGACCGCGCTCGCGCTTCGGCTCAAGCATCGCGCTGAACGTTCGCAGGCGGCGGTGCTTCTGGTCACCGATGTGCCGCGCGCGGGCAGTGTGGCGCTGGCTGGACGGATTCACACCCGAAGCGGAGCTTATCGTTGGCGCGGCGGCCTATTGGAAAAGCGCGAAAGTGAAATCACCGTCGAGATTAAACATGCGGTGAGCGAGGTGCCGCTCGCGTTCGATCTGAGTGAGTGATGGCCCGCATCGCCTGCGTGTACGTACCACGCTTTGTCAGACAATCGCTGTTGCGCGCCGATCCCGAGCTGAATGGCGATAAATTGATCGTGCATGACGATCGCGTCGTGCTCGATGCGGGAGCAAAGTTGCACGGCGTTCGATCGGGTATGACGCTCATCACCGCGCGTGCTCTCGATCCGAGAGCCGTGTATCGATGCACCAAATCGGGTGAACGGGGAGGTGGTGACGCGCTGTCATCGGCGGCGGCGGCGCTGGCCGATTTGGCCGCCGCATTTTCTCCGCGCTATGAAGTGCAAGCCGGACAGGTGCTCATCGATGTGGCCGATCTCTGTCGCTTGTTCGATAGTGAGGCGCACATTGCGAGTGCGCTCACCGTAGCATCGCGAAGACTACGCTTCGAAACCAAGATAGGCATCGCCGGCAATCGGCACACCGCCGAAGTGGCGGCGCGATCGGGTCGCGAAGGAGAGCTCGTTTCGCCAGGCAGAGAGGCCGCCTTTTTGGCGCCGCTGCCCATCGAAATGCTTTCGCCGAGCCCAGAAGTCATGATGCTTTTCCGTCGCTGGGGTGTGGTGCAGATCGGCGAGCTCGCCAATCTGCCCGAGCGTGGAGTGGCGGTGCGGCTCGGCGTCGAAGGTGCGCGCTTGGCAGAGATTGCGCGCGGCGAATGTGACGAGCCACTGTTATGTCGACCGCAGCCCCTCTTGTTCGAAGAGAGCATCGAGCTCGAATGGCCGGTGGAAAATGCTGAGGCGCTGCTGTTCGTGTTGCGTCGTCTGACCGAGAACGTGATCGAGCGACTCATTTGCCATTCGCTGGCGTGTAAGCGGGTGACGCTCACGCTGGGACTTTCCAATCGGCAGAAGATCGATCGACAGATCGAGTTGGCGGCGCCGACGCGCGAAATGTCGACGCTGCTTTCGCTCATGCGACTCAAGATGGAAAGTGAGCCGCCGGATAACGCCATCGCCTGGGTGCGGCTTTCGATTACACCGTCGGCCGCGCGACCGATGCAGCTCTCTTTTTTTGCACCCACTGGACCCTCACCCGACAAGCTGGCCACCACGCTGGCGCGACTCGAGGCGATGGTGGGCAAAGGGCGCGTCGGTGCGCCGGCGCTAGTCGATTCGCATCTGCCGGATGCGTTTTCGGTGCAGCCGTTTGCGCCTTCGAAAAAGATCGCCCCCATCTCCTCGATTCCAGCCGCGGTGCCGCGCGCACTGGCCTTACACGCGTTTCGTCCGGCGCGCATCGCCAAGGTCGATCGCGATCGTGGTCGCATGCGTTTTTTGCATGCCGATGGAATCTCCGGCCAGGTGATCGAAGTGGGCGGACCTTATCGCGTGCGCGAGTCATGGTGGTTTTTGCCAGTGGCGCGCGACTATTACGATATCGAGCTTTCCGACGGAGCTGTCTATCGGCTCTATCAAGATCTTCATGCCAAAGGTTGGTACATCGATGGCTGTTACGACTGATTACGTCGAACTCGGAGTGGCAAGCGCATTTTCGTTTCTGCATGCGTCGTCGCCACCGGAAGCGCTGATTCGACGCGCCGCCGAGCTCGGCATGAGCACCATCGGTGTCACCGATCGCGATGGGCTTTATGGCGCGCCGCGATTTCACATGGCTGCAAAAAAGATCGGACTGCGCGCGCTTTGCGGATCCGATTTGCCGCTGCCAGACGGATCGCGACTGCGCGTGCTGGCCGAGAGTCAGCGTGGCTATCGCAACTTGAGTCGACTCCTCACCGACGCCAAAGAGGGACGAAAAAAAGGCGAGTGTGTGATCACCTGGGAGATGCTCGAACATCGCGCGCCGGGGTTGATCGCGCTTTCGCCGGGTATCGAGCTCGATAGATTGTCAGCCATTTTTCCTGATCGGCTTTATGTTTCGGTTGCGCGTCATTTCGATCGCAAGGAGGCGCGCATCATGACGGCGCGCCTCGACGAGGCGCGGGCGAGGAAACTCCCGATTTTGGCCACCAACGAAGTTCGTTACGCCCGTGCACAGGACGCCGATTTACAAGATGTGCTCGCCTGTATTCGCGAGAAGACCACGCTCGATAGCGCCGGCACGTTACTGTTTGCCAATCGCGAGCGGCATCTCAAGTCGCCAATGGAAATGGCGCAGCTCTTTGGCGATCTGCCCGACGCGATTAAAAACACGCGCGCAGTGGCGGAGCGCTGTGAGTTCACGCTGGAGAACCTCGGCTATCAGTTCCCCACCTATCCAACTCCGTTGGGTGAGGATGAGTTTTCGTATCTGAAAATATTGGTAGAGAAGGGTGGACGCGAACGCTACGCGGAGACCCACGGAAAAGCGTGGACGCAGCTCAGTCGAGAGTTGGCGCTCATCGAGAAACTCAAGCTGTCGGGATATTTTCTTATCGTTTGGGACCTCATTCAGTTCTGCCGCCAGAGCGGCATCATGGTGCAGGGGCGCGGCTCGGCCGCCAATTCCGCCGTCTGTTACGTACTCGGAATTACCGCGGTCGATTCGGTGAAGGAGGAATTGCTGTTCGAACGCTTTTTGTCGGAAGAGCGCGGCGAATGGCCCGACATCGATCTCGATTTGCCATCGGGAGATCAGCGCGAGCGCGTGATTCAGTACATGTATCAGCGCTATGGCGCGCGCGGTTGCGCGATGACCGCCAACTGCATCACCTATCGCAATCGCTCGGCGGTGCGCGAGGTAGCCAAAGCGCTCGGCTTTCCGCTCGATCAGATCGATCTCATCGCCAAGCGGCTCGGACATTTTTGGTCATCGAACGAAGAAGACGACGATGCGCTCAGTCGTCGGACCAAAGATGTTGGACTTTCTCTCACCGATCCGCGCGTAGAGAAGTTCGTCCGTTTGGCGTCGGAGGTGCAAGGATTGCCGCGCCATCTCGGTCAGCATTCGGGCGGAATGGTGATTTGCGCCGGAATGCTCGACGAGATCGTTCCGCTCGAGCCGGCCTCGATGCCGGGACGCGTGGTGGTGCAGTGGGACAAAGAAGACTGCGCCGATATGAAGATCATCAAGATCGATCTACTCGGCCTGGGCATGATGGCGGTACTGGAAGAATCGGTGCCGCTCATTCGCGAGCACGAAGGAGTGGAGGTCGATCTTTCTCGACTGCCGCTCGACGATCCCAAAGTGTACGAGATGCTGTGCGCTGCAGACACCGTCGGAGTTTTTCAAGTCGAGTCGCGTGCGCAAATGGCCACCTTGCCGCGCATGATGCCGAAAATATTTTACGACATCGTGGTGGAGGTGGCGCTCATTCGGCCGGGACCGATCGTGGGCAAGATGGTGCATCCCTACTTGGAGCGACGTAAAGATCCGTCGAAGATTCAGTACGACCATCCGTCACTCGAGCCGATTTTGCAGCGTACCTTGGGCGTCCCGCTGTTTCAAGAGCAGCTCATGAGCCTCTCCATGGCGGCGGCGGGATTTACCGGCGGGCAGGCAGAAGATCTTCGGCGCGCGATGGGATCCAAGCGATCGGTCGAACGCATGACCGAGCTCGAGGCAGCATTGCGCCAGGGGATGACCGCGCGCGGCATCTCCGAGACCGCGCAAGATCAGATCGTGCTGTCGATTAAGTCGTTCGCGCTCTACGGATTTCCCGAGAGCCATGCCATCAGCTTTGCACTTTTGGCGTATGCCAGCGTCTATCTGAAGGTGCACCATCCGGCGGCATTTTATACGGCGCTGCTCAATCAGTGGCCGATGGGCTTTTATCATCCAGCCACGCTCATCACCGATGCCAAACGGCACGGCATAAATGTCAGACATGTTGACGTGACCGAATCGGATTGGAAATGCACCATCGAGAATAAACGCGAGATCCGTGTCGGGCTCAAATATGTGGCGGGGCTTTCGCAAAAGACCGGTGAGGCGATTGCTCGACTGCGGCCGTTTGCGTCGGTGGAGGAGCTCGTGCATAAAACGGGTGCCAGTCGAGCGGAGATTTCGACGCTGGCGTCGATAGGGGCGCTCAATGAATACGGATTTGATCGGCGCAGCGCACTTTGGCGAACTGCAGAGATCGGAACACACGGTGAATTATTTTCGGCCGCGCGCGCTCCCGCCGAATCCTCACCGCTTTCACCGATGACACTCGAGGAGCGACTCGCCGCCGATTTCGCCGGAACCGGCGTCACTTGCGGGCCACACCCGATGCAGCTGGTGCGCCACGAGCTGCGCGCACAGGGGATCGAGCGCGCCGGCGATTTGAGCGCACTGCCCGACGGCGTGCGAGTAAAGGTGGCCGGTTCGGTGATCGTTCGTCAGCTGCCGGAGACGGCCAAAGGATTTTTCTTCATCACGCTCGAAGACGAAACCGGTTTCGCTAACGCCATCATAACACCTAAACTTTTTTCAGCCGAGCGTCCGCTGCTCATCTCGGCGCCATCACTGATCATCGAGGGCGTATTGCAAAATCTCGACGGCGTGGTGAGCGTCAAAGCCGACCGATTCCACCTACTGGGCGTAAAAGCCGCAGCCTCCCACGACTTCCACTG
>PLXG01000184.1 GCA_003153195.1 Myxococcales bacterium | reverse complement strand
TTCTGGCTCGGCCTGTTTCCGAACACGGTGTTGAATTTCGCCAACGAAGCGGCGAAGGTGCTTGAGCGCATCCCGGTCAACATGACCTACAACGTCACGCTGCTCGACGCGTCAGGAAAATTCTTCACCGCCTACGTCGCGCCCGATCGAAAGACGGTGTTGCGCCACTGGCCGTGCGCCACCAATCATCAAGGAACCGTCGACTGGCCGGAGTATGCGGCGATCACCGGCACCGTCGAACGCGAACAGTTTTTGGTGGCACGCCTCGCCGATCCCAGCGAGACTTCAGAGAGCATCAGCGAACATTTCGGCAAACCGCCACTGTTTTGGCCCAACTACAAACTTGGATGGGGAACGCTCTACACGTCGATCTATAGACTGAAAAAACGCGAAGCAGAATTTCGCTGGCGAGGGCACAAATGGATTCGCGCCTTCGCGCAATTTCCCGAGGAGTCGCTGACCATTACGTACTAGCTGGGAAACAACGAGGATTGCAGAGATCAGAGAGATCCTGGCGTCGACTCGCACCGAAGAAGATGAAGCGACCCTCGGCTGGTTACCGGGACCCGAGATTCTCCGCCACGGGACGAAGGCGCTCGACGAGCATGTACGCCTTCCGTTCCACGCGCGTAGAATTTTCGTAGACTGAACAACGACAGACAGTTTGTGCATCAGCTCAACAGCGAATGAGAACATTGTCCTTGTTCAGTCCCATCTAAACGGGCGTGCCGCCCGCCCTGCCAACGGCGCCGCTAGACGTCGCCGACGCGCCCGAAGGGCGCTTGCGAAGCAAGCGGTGAGCGTAGCGAACCATGCCCGCAGGAAGTGCCGCACGAACGTGCGGCCTCGCTTTGCTCGCTCGAATTCTTAGATGTTCGGTTTGCGAATCAGAATCGGCGAGGTGGATGCGCGAAATCCGCCCTTGTTCGCCGGCAACAGCCAGAATCGTCCGAGCAGATAGTAGACCAGCATCGGCAATCCCACCGCCGGGCCCGACGCGGTCAGCATGCGCACCGGACCATTGGCGGTGAGCGAAACCGGATCGAGCAGCCAGACATAAAGGCACTGACCAGCGACGACGCAGGCCAGCGCCGGAATGTTGAAGCCGCCAAAGAACCAGTAGTGTCCGCTCGGATCGTCTTCGAAGATCTGAGAAATGTTGATCTTCTGCAGTCGCAAGAAGATGTAGTCGACGAACACCACGCCGGAAATCGGCGCGAACATGGTGGCGTTGTAGGCGAGAAAGGCCGAGCCATTGTCGTAAAGTCTCGAGGGCACGATGGCGTAGGCCAGCACCGGGATGAACGCGCAAGCGGTGAGCGTCTTCCACGACATCGCGCGAAAAATGCGAATGTGTCTGAGCCCGAGCGACGCGGTGTACATCATCATCGCGCTGGCAGACACATTGGCGATGGCGATCAGCATGAGCGCGATGGTGCCGAGAATCGGTCCGGCCACCTTCATCATCCACTCCGCCGGATCGAACGTGCGATAGAGAAGTCCGCCGAGTAGTCCGGTGCAGCAGACGATGCCCATGCCCAGTCCCATGGTGATGATCTGCGGATAGAGGCTGTTGCGTTGGGTGTCGGTGTTGCGGGTGAGAAATCCGATGCCCGGCCACCACGAAAATCCGGCTCCGAGTCCGTACTCGATGGCGATCACGTAGCCGAGCTTGGAGTCTGACGCCGGCGCGAGCGGCATCTTCGCCAAGATTTGATGCCAGCCGTCGTGACGGAAGATTACGTAGAACAGCATCAGCGTGGCGATGATCAACCCCGGCGTCACCACCGCATTGAACACGTTTAGAATGTGAACGCCGCGAATCACTATCCAATAACAGACCACGATGCCGAGCAGCACCACGCCGCGCACGATCCATTCGCCGCCGGGCAGTCCTACGTTCATCATCACGTTCGACACGCCGCGCGCGAACATGACCAGAACCATTCCGGTCCAACCGATCTGATTGACGACGTAGAAAATCAAAATGATCTTCGCGCCGCGCTGACCGAAACACGATTTGGTGTAGTCGATCTGCTCGAGGCCGTAGCGATTGCACGCCAGCGCCGATGCCGCCGCCGAGAGTGTGACACCGATGACGCAGCCGGCGATGACCGCCACGATTCCTTGCACTGCGCCGACCACGTTGGCCGCGTAACCACCGATGAGAAAGCACCAGGCCGCGACGGCGTAGGTGAAGCCGGTGGCCAAAATCCCCTTGGTCGAATATTCGCGTTCGCTGTGCAGAAGCGGCAATCGCCCGACCAGCGCTTCGTCCTTCAACCGCGATTGCAGATCGACCGCGGGTTCACTCATGACGTGCTCCTTGGGTCTTCCGCGCGGCGATCATCGGAAGCAGTAAACGAGAACGGCGGGGATGAGCAGAAATAGCACGCCGATCAATATCCCGTCGCCCGTGCCCAAAAGCTTCGGTCCTGCGCCGGCGGTCGCCTGTTTTTCCAGCTCACCGATTCGCCGATCGAGCTCGACCCGCATCGCCTGCTCCCACTCCACACGGTCATCATCCGATGCTTCGACAGGACTCGACATTCGCCTATTTTAGAATGAGCTTCCGTTTTTTCGCAAGAGTCGGCAAAATCTCGAGTCCATGAATCCCGCCGCTACCCTCCAACGACTCGCGCTCCTGGTCTGCTCGATTGGCCTGTTGTCTTGCCAACAACCTCCGGCACCGAGCTGTCCGCCAACGAGCCCGACTCCGACCGCATCGTCCGCCGTACCTGCCACGTCGAATCCCTCGGGCGAACCGGCGCGTGTGATTGTCGTCGGCGGTGGATTGGCAGGACTGGTCACTGCCTATGAGCTCGAGAAACGCGGAATTCGCTCGCATATTCTCGAAGCCAACGACAGCTTCGGCGGTCGCGTCGCTACCGCGTACTACGGCAAAGGCAACGAACTCTACAGCGAGTATGGAATGCAGGAGATGTGGGCGTCCAATCCGCTGACGGCGATCGCGCGCGAGCTCAAAGTTCCGCTCGACGAAAAAGTCGAGAAGCCGTTTTCGAGCGTGGTCATCGACGGAAAACTGCGTCCGCTCGGCGATGATGAAGACGCCTACTTCAATTCGTTCCTCACACCGCCCGAGAGAAAAGCGCTCAAGGGGTGGATGGCGCAATCGAAGGATTTGCTCGACAAGATCAACAAACACACGCTGCCGCAAGCCGACGTCGACAAGATTCTGAACGTCTCGTTCGCAACCTGGGTGGAGTCGTTCAAGCTGCCCAAACACGCCTACGATTGGATTCGTCTGACACTCGAGTGCGAGCTTGCCGCCGACTGGGAAACTTTCTCCGGTCTCATCGGGCTGCAGGAGTTCGCTGTCTTCTTCGGCGAAGGCGAGCCCAACTATCACGTCAAAGGTGGCAACTCGAATTTGATCAAAGCGCTGGTGAACGCCATTCACGGCGACAAAGATTTGTCTGCCAACGTGATGCGCGTCGATCGCTCGACCAAAGATGGCAAGATCACCGCGCGCGTCTCTTACATGAAGAATCAGCGACTCGAAACCATCGAGGCGGAGCGCGTGGTGTTGGCCGTTCCGTTCGTGCGCTTGCATCAAATCGAGGTCGAGCCGCCGCTGTCCGACGAGAAGTGGCAAGGAATCCTGACGCTCATGCGCGGCCAGTACACGGTCGTGCACATGCTCATCGACAAGGCGGCGAACAAACTGTGGAAGGGTGAAGATCCATTTCCGATCCTCACGCAAGGGCTGCTCGGCGTGGTGTACGGGGTGATGCACGAGAGCCCGCCCTCGGAACCGCTGGAGGTTTTCTCGCTGCTCATTCACGGACCGGCGGCCAATGCGTTTCACATGGTGCCGCGCGACATCAAGATGCGCGAAGTGTTGGCCGGGCTCGACAAGATGTGGCCGGGATTTTCCAAGTACGTGAAAACCTCGACCACCTTCACCTATCACCCGGCGTCGATCGCGGTGTGGCCGCCCGGACGCTCACCGCTCGACGAGCGCGGGCAGAAGATTCGCGAGCCGGAGATGGGTCTCTATCTTGCCGGCGATTGGACCTACAGCGGCCACTCCGACGGCGCGGTCAAAAGTGGCATCAAGGTGGCCGAGCAGATCGCCCGGGAGCTCGGCGCGCACTCCGCGCACTGATCGTGTCGCGACTTCTTTTTGCATTCGCGCTGTTCTCGTCGTCGCTTGCTTTCGCGCAAGACAGACGAGTTCCCGACAGCTACGTCATCGATTCGATCGAGGCGCATCTCTTCTATCCGACCAGCGACCAATTCGATCCGGTCGATAGCGACTACTGGTACGATTGGGATCCGAAAAAAGACGACTGCCCGGATGCGCTCAAGCGCACCGCCAACGTAACCGTTTCGAAAGTGATCGACGCCGGCGCAACCAGCTACCCGGAATACGATCGTCTGGTCGCCGACGGTCGCATCGACGTCATCGTCTTCTGCGGTCGGGTTTCGCATTTAGCCGACGGCCCGCTGCAAGCCGACGACTACGGCTATTCGATGGCCGACCAGATGGCGAGCGCGCTCACCACCGCCGGTTTCAAGAAAGCGGTCGCGCCAAAGGGCATGCGCTATACTCGCACCACCAAAAGCTTGCTCACAAAAGGGCCGCTCGAAGTGGTGGTCGATTTCTACACTCCGAGCGAATTCGAAGGACTCGCGGACAGCGCGCACATCGACAACTTCGCCCAAGCGGTCCGCACGCACGAGATCGTGGTCTACAACGGCCACTCGCTGCTCGGCGCCAGCGATTTCTGGGCGCGTCCCAGCATCTACGACGGCGTATCGGCGACCAAGTATCAGATGTTCCTTTACGATGGATGCCTCGGTTTTGAGTACTACGTCTCGCCGATCCTCACCGGCAAGATGGGATGGGACAACGTCGACATCGTGTCGAACTCGCTCGAGACGCCGTTCGCGGTGATGATCACCGAAGCCGCTACGCTGATCTCATCGGTGGTGTCGGGCGCAGAAAAGAACGGCAACGTGTCTTGGCAGACCATCTTGACCAAGATGAATACCTACTCCGGCGACCAGGCCTATTACGGCGCCGCCGGCGTACGCACCAACAAGTTCCATCCGCCCGTGCAGTGATTCGTTTTGCGAAATGCGCGTTTGCTCTGACTTTCGATTTAAATCTAGCAGCTTAGCTAGGTAGAGAGTGACCTCAAGGCTTGTTCGATGACGGCTAGGGCTTCGTCTAGCGCGTCCATGGGCATGTTCACTGGCGGTAGGAAGCGCAGCACGTTGGCGTAGCTGCCGGCCGAGAGCAGGAGCACGCCGCGATCGCGTGCGAAGGCGATGATCTTTTTGGTCTCTTCGACCGCCGGCTCCTTGGTCTTTCGATCGCGCACCAGCTCGATGGCCTGCATCGCGCCGAGACCACGAACGTCACCGATGATGGGCAGATCTTTTTGCAGCGCTTCCATTCGTCCGCGAATGCGCAGCCCCACTTGATTGGGCAGATCTTTCTTCACCGCGTCTTCGATTGCGGCGATTGCTTCGAGCGCAGCGGCACAGGCGATCGGATTGCCGGCGTAGGTTCCGCCGAGCCCGCCTGGACCTACCGAGTCGATGATCGACGCGCGACCGATCACCGCGGCGAGCGGCAATCCGCCGGCGATCGATTTGGCAGACGTCATGAGATCGGGTTGAAAGCCGATGGTCTCCGACGCGAACACTTTGCCGGTACGACCAAAGCCCGACTGAATCTCATCGGCGATCAGCACCACGCCGTGCTTGTCGCAAAAAGTTCGCAGCTCGGTGAGAAACTCGCGCGGCGCTGCGATGAATCCGCCTTCGCCCAAGACCGGCTCCAAGATGATCGCCGCCAGATCGCTCGGCTTCACATGAGGTTTGAGCGCAAACTCGAGCGTCCCAGGCGATCCGATGTTTTGGCCTTGCCCGCGATAGGCGTACGGATAGGGCAGACGGTAAATCTCCGACGGGAATGGACCAAATCCCGCTTTGTAGGGATCGGCCTTCCCAGTGAGGGCGAGTCCCATCGACGTACGTCCGTGAAAGCCGTGCTCGAAGCACAAGATGGCCTGACGCTTGGTGTGACCGCGCGCGATCTTGATCGCGTTCTCCACCGCTTCAGCGCCGGTCGAGACCAGCAGCGCACGCTTGTCAAAGTTGCCCGGCATGAGTCGGCACAGCGCTTCAGCCACGTCGATGTAGCTTTCGTAGTTCACCACTTGAAAGCAGCCGTGCGTGAGCTTCTTGGCCTGCTCCGCTACTGCACGCACCACGCCGGGATGAGTGTGGCCCATGTTCACCACGCCGATGCCGACCGTGAAATCGATGAAGGTGTTGCCGTCGACGTCGGTGACCGTGAATCCCGAGGCGTGGTCGATGCAGATCGGATGCGCGAGACCGACGCCCGGCGCCACGAACTTCGCACGACGCTCCTGCACCGCTTTCGATTTCGGTCCGGGAATCGGTCCAACAATTTTAATGTACGCCATGGCTAGTACCACCCCAAAGGAGCTTCAGTCAGATTGATGTTGATCTGTTTGGTCTCCAGATATTCTTCGAGTCCCCACGGTCCGAGCTCGCGACCGAAGCCCGACTGTTTGAATCCGCCCCACGGCGCTTCGTTGTAGGTCGGGTGATAGGTGTTGAGCCACAAGATGCCGGCGCGAATCTGCTTGAGCACGCGAATCGCTTTGGTGACATCGCGGGTCCAGACCGCACCGGCCAAACCAAACGGCGTGTCGTTGGCGATCTGAATCGCCTCGGCCTCATCGGAGAACGGGATGACGGTGAGCACCGGCCCGAAGATCTCTTCCTGCGCGATGCGCATCTTGTTGTGCGCGTCGACGAAGATGGTGGGCTCGACATAAAAGCCTTTGGCCAGCGCCGGATCTTTGGGCGCGCCTCCACCACACAAAAGCTTGGCCTCTTTTTTTCCGATCTCGATGTAGCTGAGCACGCGGTCGCGATGTTCGGCGGTCACTAGCGGTCCCATTTTGGTATCGCGCTCGAGCGGATGGCCGAGCTTGACCCGCTTCACCTTTTCTTTGAGCGCTTCGCACATCTGCTTGTAGATGGTTTTATCGACGAGCAATCGCGAGCCGGCCGAGCAAACTTCGCCCTGGTTGGCGAACGCACCGAAGAGCGCGCCGTCGACCGCCGACTCGAAATCGCAATCGGCAAAGACCACATTCGGGTTTTTGCCGCCCAACTCCATGGTGGTGCGCTTCATCGAATCGGCCGCGCTCTTGATGATCATCTTGCCGGCTTCACCACCACCGGTGAACGCGATCTTGTCGACGCGCGGATCGGAAACCAGCGTCGCACCCGCCACCGGACCGTCACCGGTGATCACGTTCACGACGCCTTCCGGCACGCCGGCCTTTTCCAAAATGTCTGCCAACATCAGCGCCGACAGAGGCGATTGCTCAGCCGGTTTCAAAATCACCGTACATCCAGCCGCCAGCGCCGGCGCAATCTTCCATGCCGACATCAAAAGCGGATAGTTCCACGGAATGATCTGACCGGCGACGCCGACCGGCTCACGCAGCGTGAAGGACAGTGCGTTGTCCGGCACGGTCATGGTCTTGCCTTCGAGCTTGGTGCAGAAGCCGCCGTAGTAATCGAAGCAGTGGGCCGCATCGCCCGCGTCGAACTCCGCCTCGACAATCGGCTTGCCCATGTTGAGGCTGTCGGTTTCGGCCAGCTCTTTGGCGTTCGCGCGAATCGCTTCGGCTATCTTGAACAGCATCGTGCCGCGATCTCGCGCCACTGAATTTCGCCAAGGTCCAGTATCGAAGGCCTCGCGCGCGGCTGAGATGGCCGAGCGAACATCGTCGGCGCTCGCTTCGGGAACTTTCGCCAGCACCTTGCCGTCGGCCGGGCTGATCACGTCCCGGGTCTTGCCACCTTGCGCGGCGACCCACTTGCCACCAATCCACATCTTGCGGTCAGATTTTTCCATGGGCTTCGATTTTACGAGTTTATGAGCTGGGAGACAATGCTCGCCGAGGTCTCCAGGCCCGGTCAGTCGAGCCGCTAATGCCGCCACGCCTCGAGCTAAGTATCTAAAACTACTTAGCCGCAGTCTGGCCTGGCCATTGCTCCCTATCATTATATGAAGACGCTCGCGCTCGCCCTGCTCCTATCCGCCACCAGCGTTGCCTCTGCTGCATCAAGCCCGGTTGCGGCTACGCATCCAGTCGACGGGACCAAAGCGGAAGTGGCCAAGGCGCCGCGATCTTTTCTCGGCCGATGGTTTGGTCTGTCGAGCGAAGTGAAGCAACTCAAATTAGATGTCCAAACTGCGCTCAATCGCGGCGATCTGATTGTGGCGGCGAACGCGGCCACCCGTGAGGTCAAGCCGAGTGGACTTCTGGATCGCTTGGCGCTGAACGGGGTCAAGCTGTTCGGCAAGACGCTGATCAGCGGCGCGCGGCAAAAGGCGATCGACGCCAGCCTGGACGAGCTACACAAAAGCGCAAAGGAAGGAAACACCATCGGTGTCGGCATCGCGCGCGAAGCAATTGGCGTGCTCCGCGAAAAAGGCGATCTCGGCTGGCTGCAACGTTGGCGCGTGAGTCGCGCGGAGAACAAATCGGGACATCAGATCGTCGACGCGGCGCTCACAGCCGCCAAGAACGGCGCATTTTCGCAGGCGCGATTGAACCTCGACTACGCGACCAAGCTTTGGGGCGAGGGCGATCGCACCGTGCGCAAGGCCAATCGATTGGTGGCTCAGGCGGCGGAGAAATTCGCCACCAAATCGGCATCGCTCGGCGACGACAAAGTGATCGCCGAAGCGATCTCCACTTGGCAGGATGCGGCCAAGCTCGGCAACGGAAAGTTCGATCAGGTCCGCGCCGGCAAGATCCTCGCGCAGGCCAAGAATGCGGCGATCCCGAAGATGCTGGCGCGCGCCCAGGCCGCTCTCCTCGGCGGCAAGATCGCAGACGCCGGATCGATCTTGTCTGACATTTCAACATTGGAGCAAAAAGGCGGTCTCACCATCTCCGACGAAGTGCGCGCGCTAAAAACGCGGTTGGAGATGCAGCAGCAGCACGTACAGAATCCCTAGGACTTCGGTCTCGCCGCGGCGCGACGCCGGCGAAACGCCGTTCGTAGTCGGCGCGCGACATCGATCGCCTGCTCTGCGCCGCTTCGCACCGTCTCGCGCAACGATGGTTTGGCCGCACGCAGACACACGATCGGTCGCCTGGCGATCCCGAGCTGAGTCTTGTATTGCGACGTCCCGTTCAGGAAATCGTATTCGCGCAATCCGAGCCCGATGGCGCGGCGAATCGCGTAGGCATGAAGGGCGATCCCCGGCCGAACGCCCTTCGGTACCTCCAGCTTTCTACCGCTTTGATAGAAATAGATCTTCCCGTTCCAAACGATGTTGTAGAGCGCCGCCACCGGCTCGCCATGCGCCTCGATGAAATGCAGATCGAGCGCGCCTTCGGAGAGCAGCGCCGGCATGAGCGCGGCATGAAAGGCGCTGAAGCGCGGCGATTGAAACGCGCCTGGCCGCTCGTCGGCAAAACGTTGTGCGTGCAGTGCCAGCAGTATTTTCTTCCCGTGCTCGAGCTCACCCGCCGACTCGACACGCCGAAGCGTTGGCGTACCGCCGGCCCACTTCTCGAAATCGCGCACCGATCGATTGAGGTAGTAGCGGTTCGACGACGACAGTTGCTGCACATACTGGTCCCAAGTATTGGGCAACGGAATGTGCGGCGCCGCGCCCATCGACATCGAGCTCACCAGAAGTCCGCGCTCGGCGAGCTTGGCCGAAAGTATTTTTGTCATTTCCTGATCGCCGTCCATCCATGACAGCACCAGCTCGTCCCAATCGCCGAGCAAATCCGACGCGAGCGCGGAGAGGAAGGCGTCGGCCACCTGCGCCTCCAGGCCACGCTCACTTACCACGTTCAGATAGTCGGAGCAGACCTCATCGAATTCACTCTCGCCCGAGCCGATGAACTCGAGTCGACGAAAAGGAATTCCTCGCCGGTAAAAGTGTCGTCGAGCCAGCAGCGGCACCAAGCCCACCAGTCGCTCGCCTTCATAGATGACGAGAGCGCGAAGCTGTCGCCCGTCGAGCGGCCCAAAAACTCGCCACCAGTTGAGGAGCCACGCCGGTGAAAGAGTTGGCTCGTTCATGCTCGACTGAGCGAGCAGCGCCTTCCACTGTCCGCGAATTCGTTCGAGGTCGCTCAGCTGCGAGACGACGCTGTAGCGCAAGGTTTGCACTTTCCCCGAGGTTCCCGCTCTACCATAACATGATAAGCTATCCCGGCATGAGTACCTCCGACTCCACCAGGAGAGATCAGGCTTTCAATCGCGAGCTGCGTACCCCCGACTCGCTTCGGCGCCACTACGAGATCGAACGAACCCTCGCCAAGCGTCTCATGTCGGCAAGCGCGAGTGAACGACCGGGGCTCTATAGCACTGTCTACGACGAGCTCTTCAAGACCGTCCTGGACCATCCGCAAAATGTTCGCAAGCACGATCCGGTGAAGCAGCAAAAGAAGACCGACTATCAGCTCGAGCTGCTGGGACGATTCCTCACACCGACGAGCGTCTACCTAGAGGTCGGACCGGGCGACTGCCATTTGACGATGGCGGTGGCGCGCAAAGTTCGGCGCGCGATCGCGGTCGACGTGTCGGAGATCTTGCCGCGCGAAGTGGTTCGTCCCGACAATTTCTCGCTCATCCTCACTGACGGCACCACCATCGACGTCGAGCCGAGCTCGGTCGACATCACCTATAGCAATCAACTGATGGAGCACCTCCACCCCGACGACGCCGAAGCGCAACTCCGGCAGATCTATCGAGCGATCAAACCGGGCGGGAAATATGTTTGTGTGACCCCGCATCGATTCAGCGGTCCGCACGACATCTCCTGCCACTTCGTCGACGTGGCGGAAGGTTTTCATCTCAAGGAATACTCCTGGGGCGAGCTGCGCCAGCTGTTCAACGACGTCGGATTTCGCAGCGTGGAAATGTGGATGGGAATCAAACACAGCTGGGTTTCCGTGCCGAGTGCGGCGGTCCTCGCTTCGGAGACCATGCTCGATGCGCTGCCGACCGTAACGCGCAAACGATTTGCCACTCGCCTGCCTTTTCGAACGCTCTTCACCAACATCACGATCGTCGGCTGTAAGTAGCGCAACCGCGTCCGCGATCTTGTCAGACATCTACGCGAACTGAGCTGCTTTTTCTCAGAAAAGCGAGCTGATTTCGGCTCGCGCTTCTTCTCTCTGTATTGATGTAACTAGCGTGTTCTACAAGACATTACAGGTCCATTCGCCTGGGCAATATGTCACCTGTCGCAATTCCAGTCAGGGTGATCCTAAAAAGAACATCTGCGTCATTTTTCTGTTGATTGTCGATCGCTGGGCGTGCTCAGGTCCCCTTGAAATTCGTGTCGAAAATTTTTTTGAATCCGAAAACACGATCACGACGGAGGCTTCCTCGTATGCGGCGCTCTTCCCTCTCCCTGGCTTTATCATCGCTGGTATCGGCTCTCGCTTTTGCAGGTTGTGAAGACGGCCCGGTCCAGCAATACAAAGCAGCGCCGAGCGGCGCCGCCACTACGTGGAACGACGGCAACACCGCCGGCACCGCCGACACCGCGACCCAAGGATTCGGGACGCAGACCGGTGGCAACAACAAACAAGAGATCTGCACCGGCTCGCAACTCGCGACCCGCTGGGCGGCGATGGTGAAAGAGCCGATCGTTCCGCCGTACGGCGCGGGCGGCATCGACATGTCGGGCGGCGTTTCGTGGGCCGGCCTCACCATCGACGACGCGGAGAAGACCAACTGCCAGAGCACGGCAGACGGCGACATCTTCGGTGACGGCAACTCCGACAACGCGTGGGGCGACAACGGCGAAGTCACCGTCGAGTATCGACTGTCGACACGGAAGATCATCCAGATCAATCTCTGGCCGGGTTACCTCGGCGTGATGAACTTCCACAGCGCCGACAACGCGCACACCTATCAAATCGGTGTCAGCGTCCAAATTCAAAAGGACGGCCAGCCGTTCACCTACGATCTGCAAGACGGTCAAGACACCGCTTTCCACGCGCAGACCAATGAGATCTACCGCGCGCTCATGGCGACCTATCAGCCGGCGCTTCCGCCCGACGCACCGACCTCCGATTGTTTGGTGAACGGTCACTGCATCTCGGGCAGCTTCGGCGACGCGGCCTACCTGTACATCCCGGCGATGGGCTGGGCGATCTGGATCGACAACCGAACCGCACCCCAGCCGGTCCCCAGTATCCCGACCCGCATGGACTTGGATATGGTGAAGATCTTCCCGTATTACAGCTCGTCGGTATCGCTGAAGCTCGACCAAGAAGGTCCGGTCGCCGCGGCAGGCACCGCGGGCGTGGCGAAGGCTCCGTGCACGCTCAAGATGGGCCTCAAATATTCTGACTTCCTGTCTGACTGCATCCAAGTGAACGGCGACGCCACCAAGGATCAGGCGGCGCTCAACATGCTGCTCGCCGGTCTCTCGCACAACACCGAGCGCTTCTTCTTCGACGCGCAAGGTGTGGACGTCAACTTCGACGACAACACCCTGGCCAATGACGCCATCATCACCGACTCGAGCCAACCGCATCCCGCCGACTATGCCACCGAGTTCGATGTCGATCAGGATACCGGCGGAATCTTCACCAACGACTATGACACGAAGGGCAATCAAGATCTTCATGGCACCGGCGCGGTTTACAAAGAGTATGCGCGCTTGGTTCGTCAGAAGTTGCTCGCGCTTTCGGGAATCACCGACGGCGACGTGACCAAGTGCTTCTACCCAGTGCCACAACCGGCTGGATTCAACCCGGCTACCTTCCAAGCCAGCCTGCCGGCCTACTGCACCGGATTCGAAGGCTTCATCACGCCGGCGCCGCCGACGGGAACCAAGGACTACGTCAACGTCGGCGCGAAGAACGCAATCGCCATCAACTCGGCGCTCGCCACCGGGCTCAAGCTCGGACATCAGAAAGTCATCTTCTGCTGGGATCCGAACGGCAATCTGTCGACCGGTTACCAGAGCTGCACCAGCGGCGACACCTTCTCGACTTCGTACGCGCAAGTGCTGGCGGTGTTCGGCAAGGGCAAGCAGACCAATCTTCCAGGAGAAGTGCAGGACGTTCGCTTCTTCTTTCAGCAATGGGTCACTGCGTTTATGAAGTACCTGACCGTCGCCGGCCAGGCCACGGTGCCTGACCTCTCGACGGTTTACCTATCCCCGAACGATCTGTTCTTCGACTCGGTAGGTGCCGGTCAGTTCGAAACGGCCGAGTATGTGGACCGCCGCTTCGCGACCGCGACGCAACCACCGACGGATATCACGCTCACTGCCGACGTGAAGAACGGAATCTTTGCCGACTACGTCTTCTCGCGCTCGCTCTACCGCGGTGAAGAGGCAATTTACACCGCCACGCTGACCAATGCGGCGGACAGCATCGGCAAAGAGACGGCGCTGCTCACCAACATCTTCGGCAGCCCGGTGCTCGCCAACGCCTACTACGACGTCGACTCGACCCATGACGCGTTCTACTGCGCCACGCATGACGACGGCGCCAACTGCAACGGACAGCGTCCGCCGCTCGACTCGACCGGCAAAATGCTCACCGTCACCGACGAGACCGGCAAGGTGCAGCCGTTCCTCAGCTACTACAAACAAGCCATTGGCGGTCTGTCGACACCGTTCTCGCTCGGACCGACGCCGATCACCGTGCTCCAAACTTACAACACCATTCAGCAGGCGATGATCAGCGTCCCATACACCGACCCGAAGGGCGGCGCGCAGACCTTGACCGCGCTGGTTCCGTGGGCGCCCAAGCAGCCGGGCATCGGCTTCGCCATCGCGCAGAACGGCGAAGTGGACAAGTTCGTCTCCACTTCACAGCTCGATTTGTCAGGAACCACCATCACTGCCAACGTCGACTACGACGCGGTGATCGATCCGCAGACGCAGCAGCCGAACCCGACTGCGATTCAGTTCAAGGCGGTGGAGACCTCCGACTTCCTCGGCTCGGTCTTCCTCTGCCAAGACGCGAACACTGGCGACCTCTTGAGCGCGCAGATGTACACCTCGGTGCAGACCATTCTCAATTGGTTCGATTCCCATCCGGGATCGAAGGCCGCGTGCGGAATCATCATCCGCTACAGCCCGTTCAACAACTACGTCGACTACATCACCAGCATCACCAACGGAGTCCGCGTAAACATTACGCAGGGTGGCGGCTTCGGCCGCGTGGTTGATGTCGTTCTCTTCGTGCCGGGACAATAAGGGCCATGAACATGACGAAAAAACAGCTCATCAGCGTTCTCGTTCTCGGAGTCTTTACTGGCTGCGTCGATCAACGCGCGGCGAGAAATGGCGTCTTCAATGAGAACCAATACATTCGCAAGTCGTTCTTGATCCGCCAGCCCGACCCGAACGTGGTCGACACCGGCTGGATGCTCAAAGCGACCGTCACGCAAGTCTCAACGCCTAATCCGCTCGGCGACTTCCTGGTCTCGGTCGGCAACGAAGGCAGCGCGCTGGTTCGCTTCCGCGTGACCGAAGACTCGGTTCAGATGGTCAACATGCGCGAGATCACCGACCAGACGTCGGTGGCCGACACGCAAGAAGTGGTGAACTCGTGGCCGGCGACCAACGTGGACATCAAGTACCGCGTGAACCTCGACGGTGAGATCACCAACTTTCTCGAGGAGAACCAGGAGCTCGACTGGCAGGTTCGTCAGTTCGTGAAGCTCCATGTCTCCAAGAACGACATGAGCGATCTCGCTCCGCTCGGCGCCTACAGTACGCAAATTCTCGGACAATGCGTCGACACCTCCAACGTGGTCGCCACGCTGGTGGACGGATCATTCACCGCCGACGAGACCAACGATTACCTGGGCTGGTCGACCTCGATCACGCTGCCGCTCAACTGGACCGACGAGTGCGCGACGGCCTACGGCGGACTCGGCAAGACCGCGCTTGCGCTCGGCCGCAACAACGTGACCTTCACCCTCAAGTACTCGTTGGTTCGCGCCGTCCCTCTCGACAAGGTGACCTACCAGCCGATGGAAGTGCCCGAGAAGGACGCCATCCGACACAAGTACGGCTTCTTCGAGACCACCACCGTCGCGCGCGACGACAGCTCGGGACTCCTCGCGGCGCGCCAGTTGGTGAACCGCTTCGATCCGCAAAAGCCGATCGTCTACTACTTCGCCCCGGGATTCCCCGAGGACTACAAAAAGTTCTACACCGACCCGACCAATGGAATCGCGGCGCAGACCAATCAGCTGTTCCAGGATGCCGGCGTAGCTGCGCGCCTCAGCTTCAAGAACTTCGACGAAGATCTGGCCANNCCAACCGCGACATGCAGAGCTACTGGGCCGGTTTGGGCCCCTCGATCAACGACCCGCGCACGGGTGAGACCATCAACGGCAACATCTACTTCAACGACTTCTCGATCAAGGACTACTACGTTCAACGCATCGACGCGTATCTGCAAACCATCGGCGCCTCGCTCGACGTCAACTCCACCGACGAATGGCCGACGCCCAAGGGCACCTGCCAGGACGGCGACACCATGCCGATCGTAGACGCGACCGTGACCGCGAACCACAACGGCAACTCGTCTCTCTATCTGAAGATGCAGCAATATTTGCAGAAGCCTGCGGCTCAGTACGGTGCGCTCGGTCCGGCGGACTTCGTGGTTCAGCAGGACTCGGACTTTTTCCGCGCTTACTACGGCCTGATGCCGTACTACGTGTTCGCCGATCCGGAAGCGAACCAGTTCGTCACACCGGAAGGCGGCTCGGGCGTCTACGGCGCGGATGCGTTTTGGAAAGACGTGCAAAACGAGACTGCCTTCCAAAAGGCAGCCGGCCAGATCGATCAAGGCATCGCTCCGTTCCCGGTCACCAATGGCGCAGTCGGCGTGGCCGACGCGACCGGCTTCCTCAACAACTGGATGACGCAGACCGAGAATCACCTCGACTACAACTATCGCAAGAACTTCGTCGCAAACGGCACGCACGCCGATGGCGCCGACGCGTTCTCATTCGAAGCGGTCATCGCCAAGGACGCTCGCCATTGCATCAACGGTGTTTGGGAGACCAAGCAACAGTGGATCGACAGCCTCATCTCGACCTACTGGCAGCAAGTCATCTGGCACGAGTTCGGCCACGAGATGGGTCTCACTCACAACTTCATGGCCTCTATCGACCAGAACAACTTCCCGCATTACACTGACGGCGCCGGCCGCGATCACATCGGCCTCTACGCCAACTCGGTTATGGAGTACAACACCGCTCCGGACCGCGTGTTCTCCAAGGCCGGTTGGGCGCCGTACGATCAGGGCGCGATCTCGTTCATCTTCGGCAACAGCAAGCCGACCGCCGACGCGCCGTCGACCAGCATCTCGGGTCAGAACTCAGCCACTTCGCCGTGGAACGATCCGCACGGCTTCGGCAAGGACGGCACCGAGACTCAGTACCTGTTCTGCAACGAGACCCACGCCAAGTACTCGCCCTTCTGCCGCGCCGGCGATCTCGGGACCACGCCGAGCGAGATTATCGCCAACGCGATCGATCAGTATGAGTGGGAGTATCACTGGAACAACTTCCGCTCGTACCGCAAGTTCTGGGACAATTCGAGCTACGTCAACATTCCCGCTGGCCTGATCACCGACATGCGCCGCTTCTTGTCGCTGTGGGCGTTCGACTGGTCGTCGGGGGAAATCGCCGACTCGCTCCGCCGCATCGGCATCAATAATCCCGATCCGAACGGCTCGAACCTCGAGTACTACCAGCAGCTCACCAACAAGTTCACCGCCGAAGTCTCGACGGCGAATCAGCTGGTGGCGGCCTTCCACGAGGCGGTCATTCAACAGTCTTCGGGCGAGCGTCCCTACAAGACCATCTATGACAAGTTCTACGGCGACGTCACGCAGCAGGGAATCATCACCGATAAACTGTTCGCGATGCAGGGCTTCGTCGCCCTGTGGCCGACCGACAACTACGATCAAAACCAGGCCGGTTCGTACATCTCCTCCTACGGTGGAATGGGCGAGGCTTCGTACGACGACCTCTCTCAATCGGTCGTCACGACGATGATCGGCGGTGGATATGACGTCTATCCGTACTTCGTTCCGCTCGCGGTGGCGCAGTTCGCGCAGGACACGCACTCGCCGAGCTTCTCCGGTCGCGTCGAGATTCGCGACTGGATCGGCGGCCAAGTGTTCAATCGCGCCCAAGACTTCTTGGGCTACTTCCAAAACATCGCGGTGCAGTACGGTTACTGCAAAGACAACGCGAGCTGCACTTACGATCCGCGGCCGCTGTCCGACTCGCACAACGAGTTCGAAGGTCCGGACAAGCGAACCTGGATTTGGGCGTACATCGCCGACCGCAACCAGTTCGTGGCGGTCGATAAGCAGCGCAACGTGGCGACTTACCTGATTGTCCGCAACTACACCGACGACGTCATCAATCAGCAGGACGACGGCGCGTTCCCAGGTGGAGCGTACAACGCCGAGTTGCCGATGAAATATTTCCTCGACTCGTTCAACACCTACAACTAGACGGGGGCGCGATGAGGCGCATTCGCGCGGGACTTTCGATACTGATCACCACCGCTCTTTTGAGCGGCGTGGCGGTAGCGGGAAGTGGTCCAGCAGAAAAAGACAAGGGCGGCGGCGGCGGCGGCGGCGGATCGTCGGGTGGCGGATCGTCCGGCAGCAGCTCAACGACGTCGCACGATCAAAGCGGCGCCGACGGCGGTGAAGATCGCCAGCTTCCCTCCGATCTGAAATGGGGCGGGCTGGTCGACATGAGGCGCGCACCCAAGTGGTACAAACCGTGGGAAGTGGGCGCTTCTTGGGAAACTCACGCCCTGGTGATTCAGAACGACGTCGAAGGCAATCAGAAGTTGGTCAATTACTTCTACGGCTACGCTACGGCGGACATCACCGAGCACAATCGAATCGGGATCCGGTTGGGTGCATTTCAGTACGCGATCGCCGACTCGACTGAAACCGGCTTTCGCTTCGACGACGTCACCACTTCGTACACGCGACTCATTCCGCTGCCCAGGAAGATCCTGCTTAAAGTTTCGGCGCGGCTAACCTGGGGAACCTCGTTCATCAGTCAGCTCCAGAGTCTGATCGTCGAGCCTCGACTGGCAATCTCTGTCGATAAGACCTTCGACTTTGGACGCGGAGGATCTTTCTCGGTCGATCTGCGAACTTGGGGTGCGGGAGAGGTCGTCAAATACGCCACGTTCCAAGGTGGAGCGACGCCGAATCCCAAAGGGCTGGTCGGTGGTCTCGTCGAGGTCGAATACGCGATGGGATTTCATCGTGCGCTTTCGATCGGCGCCGAGTTCCTGACTGAATATATTTGGTACTACAACGTGGCTGGCGCATTACCGGCGCAATTCGCCGGGACGGTGGCCGACGCGAACTATCCCTCGCAACCGGTGCAGCAGCTCTACGGCGGAGAAGTCTTCGTCAACTACGCGCTGCCGCGGTTCAAGAAGATCAAGGTCGACATCAAGGTGGCCTTCGCCAACGGCGATCCGACCATGGGCTATACCTCGACGCTGCACGACGGTGTCGGACATGTTTACGGATTTTGGCGAAGGTCTTCCCAAGTTTACGCCGCCCTAGACGTCCACTACTAGCCACGCGCGCGTCGGACGCGTTGATCGCGACGTACGCTTCCTCGGTCACGTACATAGTGCGTATGCTTATTGTTGAACTGTCGGTTCGCGGTGTTCGCACTCGGGCTTCGCCCGGCTCACATCCGCGTCCCTCGGTCCGGGCGTGCGCCACGCTCAGTCTCGACTGGCTCGCGCTCGCTTGAACCATCTTGTTCAAATTGAGCCACTCGGCCTGATCGCGGCGTACTTTTTAGCAATCGTTCGACGAGCGTGTACAATCTGGGGCAGCAAAAGAAAGGAGTTGGTTTGGATTCGGGAACACTCATCATCGTCGTATTGGGAGTGGTGCCGGTCGTGCTCTATCTGCGACTGCAGGCCAGGCTCCGGCGGCTCGAGATCCTCTCTTCCTCGATGGCGCACGCGTTCCAATCCAAAGCGACCGGCCGCGAGCACATCGGCTCGGTCTCTTCGTTTCGCGCACCGGTGAACCTTCTGGTCAACATTACGGTCGGAAAAGCAACGTTCAACGCTCATCTGCGAGATCTGAGCAAGAGCGGCTGTCGACTCGAGATCGAAGAGCCCGTCACCGTCGGCACTCAACTCTCCGTCAAAGTTCCCGGCGAAAGCTCGGTGCTCATCACTGCCATGGTTCGTCGCGTGCTGACGGAGCTAGAAATCGGAATCGAGTTCGTCGCGCCCGACAAAGCCGCGCGCCAGTGGATCACGCTGACCCTGAACAAAGCGCTGAAACAAGTCCTAGAACAAATCTCCTAACCAATCGCGTCAATCATAGCGGTGAGCGAAGCGAACGCACGCCGACCAAGCGCAGCACGATAGTGCTGCGAGCGAGCCGCGTCGCGGTCTGCCGGCGCCTAAGGTCGCGTCCGCCGA
>PLXG01000360.1 GCA_003153195.1 Myxococcales bacterium | reverse complement strand
GCGTCGCAAGCATCGTCCGGCAGCACCCCAGCTCTCAAAAGGGGCTTAATTCCCGGCATTCCCGGCATGCCAAGCACGCGACCAATCGACTCTCCGAGGAAGTAGCGACGAAAATCCTCGTGATCGAAGACGTACTGTTTCCCACCCGCATCTGCGGTCGAAAGCAAGGAGTGCTGTGGCAGTCGCTCCTTTACCTGATGCGCCCTTCCTGCGTCTAAGCCGGCTCCCTCCGAGAATATCTCCGCCACCAAGTCCAGCGTTGCCTGCCGCAATACGTCGCTGTTCGCGAGCCACATCTCCTGCGCCACCAACCCCAACAAGTCTTCATGCTGCTCAATTGTTAGCAGCGCCTTCGCGGCCTCGCCCTGCCGATCAATCCACTTCTCATTCGCTTCGCGTGCGAGGAGAGTCTCCACAAACTCATGAAAGTAGTCTGCGGGAGTCCGACCAAGAGCATCTACGAGTGAGGTCACGGTCACATGCGATCCTGCGACGTCAAGCAAGCGGGCAACAAGAACAGCGCGCGTAAGAATGGCGTGTTCGCTCCCAAGACGCTGCGCTACGGCCTCGTACAGAGCTTCTCCTCCCGCGTAGCCGCGCGCCGTCGCGTACTCCAAGAACTCGGCCCTGCTCCATCGAGACAGACTCACACGCGCGGCGCACAGTGCGTTGGCACTAATTGTGTCATAGAGGTGCGCGCGAATCGCGGCACTCCGAAACTCGAAATAGGCCTTTCTCGCAGCGATGAGCACGGTCCCACTTGACTCAAGCGTTCGGATCAGTCCACCAAGCGCCGAGAGGGCCTCGCCAGACGAGCCTTCAACGAACATTTCCTCAAATCCATCGAAAGCTGGGACTACCGCGCCCAAGCGCGTCAGTTCCAGAAAACCTTCGTAATAGAAGAATGGGAAGCGGAAACGGTTGACCATCTCGGCGATGACGATGTCATCGAATCTCATGAAGGTCCGCCCACCAAGCGTCACTGGAACGAGAAGCCAATCCGCTTCCTTCCGCTTGTACGCAGCGGCGCGCGCTCTCGCCAAGTGATTGATGATAGTTGTTTTCCCTTCACCCGCGTCGGACGTTAGGTACAACAGCGATGTTGCGCCCCCCGGGCGCAT
The DNA here is from genome assembly GCA_003153195.1 of Myxococcales bacterium. Classification (GTDB taxonomy): domain Bacteria; phylum Myxococcota_A; class Polyangia; order Palsa-1104; family Palsa-1104; genus PALSA-1153. The sequence goes on along the minus strand of PLXG01000360.1, from coordinate 3,333 downwards.
GTCGAGCAGTCGAGTCACCTCGGCGATCGCATCTGGAACAATCAACTCAGAACTCTCACCGCTACCATCGTCGTCGACTTTGCCGGATGGATGCACGAACGGACGCACGACGGGTATCGTGTCGAGAATCCGGTCCGCCAACTGGGGCAACCGCGCGATCCGAGTCACGAGCCATTGACGACCGGACATCCCAGTTACCGCATCGTCGTCGACAACAATCTCGCCGTCCACCGTACGGATCTGCGCTTGCACGAGTTCTCCTCGCACTTGAGCGAGGAGGCTACCTCGTGAAGACTCGAAATCCGCCTTGGTATCGGCGAAGGCGGTGACAACGCGACGAAAGGTTTTGAAATCCATACCTAGACCACCTTGAGTACGTACTGACTGTACAATGCTCGCGGCACGAGAGCGCTGTAATGCGCCGGGGCGACGCGAGACCGAGACTGGAAATGATGAACGTGCGTTCCTAGAGTGACGGCCGCTACGACCCCAGGCCAGATGTCGTCATCAGATGACAGCAGAACGATTGGTCCTGCCTTTTGTCGCGCGATTTCGGCCATGTCCGCTACAAGCATCGTGTCTACCAGCTTCTGCTCTCCTCGAGTCAGCACGTGCGGCAGTCTGACCGCACAACTCGGCACCGGACAAGACATCGACGAAAGAACGTCGGCCACTGCCCGCAGCGAACAACTACCGGGGGCCGCGCACGCTCGATAGGGTGCTACGACCTGGCGCCACTTGTTTGTTTCTACCGCCTGTTCGCGATAAGTGTCGATGAAGTCGCGCCCCGGTAATGCAATGAGCCCATCCGCGAGTGAAGCTCGGACTGTTACCGTAACTTCCGGCGAGTTCGCACTCCCGAATACGAATGGCGCCGTGAAACTGCCCGCGAGTTGCCGAACGAGATCCTGCGCGAGTCTCGAGCGATTGGGCCCGCGAAACCAACCGCCGTATATGCGTACCTCTGAACGCTGAAGACGCTGCATGCCAGACGTTCCCATGCCATCCAGGACCGCAAGCACAATGCGCTCGACGCCGAACCGCAAGTCGCGGTCATCAATGTTGTCGTAGTCGAAGAGCAGGTACACAGATACAATCCGTTTCAGGTTCGTTTGCCACGACCGGGTGGACTCGGCGAGCGCCTGAAAGCGAACCGTCGCGCGCCCGGCACTGCCGCCGGAGAACCAACTTCTCCTTAGGCTAATCTGCGGTTTGTACGATGAGACTGCGAGCGAGCGGTCGATTGAGTTTGCGTCGCGCAGGATTGCGCCGACATTATCAAGCCAACTGTTGCGTTTCAGCGGCGCTTGTCCGCCCCGGAGACGGGCGCCGGTCCAAATTACATTTTGCCACGCAACAACTGCGATAACAATTGTTCGCGCTCGACTTGTGACAGGGCCGAGAGCGACTCGAGGCTTACTTGGTAGCGGATATCGACGACGCGCTGCGGAACGGTTTCTCCAACGAACGACTCCGGCCGCAGGATGTCCGACCGGTCATCGACACGAAATAAGCTTGGCGCGAGGGTTACAATGAACCCCGGCTCGAGTTCATACTGCGCTCGCTGAGAGAGCTCGAGACCGATACCCAGATAGCGACCAAGAATATCCACGAACGCGGGTCGCGTTAATTCATCGAGGGATTCAAGAACGCGATCGACGGCCGTGGTAAGCTTGAATAGATGGCTTCGGTCAACCTTCAATCCAACCGAATAGACGTAGACCTTTTCGACTCCTCCCGGCTCGGGAAGCAACTGACAGAGAGGATGCACCCAATGGTGCCTCGCATTTCCGCCGGTGGTCTTCACCTCGACAGCGATACCGGCGCCCTTGAAGTCGCGGCTGGCAGAATCCCAGCCCATCCACACCTCGAGCGCAGTAGCTGATGGCACTCCGGTTCTCTTTGCCACATGTAGTATTTCCAGTAGAAACATCAACTCCCCAGTAAGACCAAGCTGTTGCTCGGTAGAGAGCAACTCGCGCTCCACGACTAGAGCGAGATATCGACGAATGCGGATGAGTAGTTCTTCATTGGTGATTGAAGCATCCGCCGCGATAGCCTGCAAAGCCTCGTAGGCAAGATGCGCCATCGGACGGACCCAGCGCGCGTCGCTTCCAGCACGTATCACCAGTGCGCCGAACTGTCGGGCACTTCTTACGTCCCGAAACTCGCCATATTCAAGCGCCCGACCGAGCGCTGCCTGCCCGAAGGACTCGCGTGAGCCTTCGACAAAGAGTTCGAATTCGCCTATGACATTTCGCGCGAGATGCAGGCGCATCGGGCAAATCGTATTGGCGTCTCGCTCCGCCGACTCCGCTGGCGACATGGACTCAATAACCGCGACCAAGTCTTCAACGCCCTTCAGCAAGGCATTCGGCGGCACCGTCATCAGGGTTCCTCAGCGAGAACGAAGCGAATGCAGGGACCTCCCGCTGGAATCACGATTCCAAAACACGGACGGTCGAAGCCATAGGGCTCGCCCGCCCTGTCTCGTCCTCGCGCCGCACGCGAGATTACGTGAAGCAACAGAAGGCCTGGAGTACCTGGAGGCCTCGGGGCATGNNGGCATCTACATCGCCATTTGGAGGTTCCATGTCGAACCACTCATCGCCGCTGCTTCCATATCCGTGACCACCCCATCGCGAGCCAACGCGACCACTCACGTCGACGGCTCGGTCAAGCAACTTATGCCGGAAGGGACTTTCGGGCTCAGGTACAAGCGATCCAAAGCGGACGGCCAGATTAAAACTCGGAACCGGACACGGTACCCACGCCGAGACCGTATCCGTCGCACGAAAGACGTTGTTCCGCGCGTCGATTTGGCATTCTTGATATGCATTACGCCAGAATCTGAGATATGCAGCGATCAAGAGAGGATCGGATCTCGGAGGCATCCCAACACTTGTGATGGGCGCGTCAGCCCAAGGACGTCGGTAATACTCACGAACGCTTGAACCGACGCCGCGCGATGGATCGGGATTATGAAATGTGTATTTCATTCCCTCGAGCGCCGCGAGAACTACTTCCGCCGGCTGATCGACGCACATGACGCCAAGACTTTCGTGACCTTCATTCAGACGCACAACTCCATCTGCATGCACCAACTCCGCTAGTTCGACGGTGTGCCGTTGATTCGCTCGCGATGCGAGTTCTTCCAGCGTCGACGCACCCATTTGGACGCGGTCAACGAACGGACGCGAGCCCGCGAGATCGATTTCGAGCGGGCCCAAGCCTCGCCCGCCCTTCGCAGTGGGGAGGCTATCACGGATCGTCAGAAATCTGTACGTGGCATCCACCGGCTTTCGACCGTGTTCGATATTCCAAGCCAGTTGG
>PLXG01000107.1 GCA_003153195.1 Myxococcales bacterium | reverse complement strand
ATTGGGTTTCCCACTCCCGACAGACTCGCCATTTCTGGTCGGTCTTTTCGGGTTTCTTTCTTCGACCACCGTCCCCCTGCTCACTTGCGCAAACAGGGTTCATCCTCTCCTACGCTTCGTGCCTCTACAGAGTACTGCCCTCTTCGGTCCGCCCTGAATCCGAAGATTCAAAGCGCCTTCCTTGGGGTTTGCGGTCCCTCTTCGCGACATCTGCCTTCCGCGTCTAATGCCCCGAGCCAATCTCCTCTNNTTTCTCACGTCCTCGACGGTTTCCTCCGCGAATGGCTTTGTGGGCTTATTTCATCCCACTGCCACGTCCAGGGTTCACTCTTCAAGGGTTTGATTCCTCGTCCGCAGCCAGTCGTGCTTTCACACAACCTTTGCCTTCTCGTCGTTCGTTCCAGCATCGCTACAGGCAGTTGCCCACCTGCTCCACTTTGCCGGTCCGCGCCCTCAAGGCTTTGCTCCGCGTCCGAATCCGTGACCCAATATGCGGGGATTAGCCGTCTACCGAGTCCGATCCCTTCCTGAGTTTCTCCTCCTCCAGGTTTTCTCGCTTCCAGTTCTAGCGATGCCTTCACACCGCCCGCCGCTCATGACCTTCAGAAGATACCGTCACTGTCGTTCTCTTCTTGGCCTTCAGCGTTCTTTCGAACCGTTCGCTTGGCTGGTCTCTCCCGAGACTGCCGACCTGCTCGAGGTTTTCGGCCTGCTTCGCTTTCCCAGTTTCCTAGGATGCGCTTGCGAGGCTCCCGCTCCTTTCCCAGCGGCTCATTTCTGCCGCCGACCGTTTCTGAACAAATCTGCCTTGCACTGCGCGGGCCAAAGCTCTCGCTGTGATGAAAGTTAGGCTCCCCACATCTTTCTCTTCACTTAGCCCTGTGCATAAATCTGTGCGCTCTTTTGTGATCTGCTGTGTTCTAGGACAGCCCCTGTGGACGTCCTGTGAATAGCTTGTTGATAAAATCTTCGCGCGCGTTTTATTCGACGAAGTTAGCCGCTGTGTGTCGCATCGCGCGACAGTCTTGAGCACTGCACTCGAATCAGTCGAGAAAGATCTCGACCAGCATGACCTTGGCGCCGTCGGGGCCTGCGACGGTTCTATGTTTGTGCGCGGTCTCTTCAATGCCGAGCTTGGTGCAAAACGCTTGCGCCGCATCGAGCGCGGCGGATTCGGCCAGCTCGCGATTCTTGAACCAAGTCGGCTGCGAGAGTCCAAGCGACGCCACCTCTGCCGGCAATCCCGCAGCCGCGATCACCTGCGCCACGTACTGCGGATCCGGTACGCGCATTCCTTGGCGCAAGACCACCGCAGCTTTGACCACGCGCTCGGGCGCGATCGGCGTCGGCGCTGCCGGCTCGGCATCCGCGGTCTTACTTCCGAATAGTTTGGAAAAAAGTCCCATCTATAAATAGGTGAGCCTAATGAAAGTCGACCTTGAGCTGCTCGTTCTTCGCGCGCCGCTGGTCGGCCAACTCGCTCACGTACTCGAGGATCTGCGGATAGGTCACGATGGTCTCGTGAAATTCCTCACGCGGAAGATGCATCGTCCAGCATTTGGTCGTGCTCACCACGCTAGCCGATGCGGTGCCCGCCGCCAAAAGTGACATCTCGCCGAAAATATCGCCAGGTGCGAGCGATGCCACTCGGGCCCCATCCTGCTTCACCGCCGCCTCGCCGCAGAGCAGAAAGAACAGCCCCGTCACGCGCGCCCCCGCCTCGATGAGCGTGGTGTCGGGCGGCACTTCGAGAAATTTGAAGCGTTTGGTGACTCCGGCCAGATCCTCGGGACTGAGCCCGACGAACAGCTTCGACGTCGCGGTCAGCCGCGCCAGCAGTCGATCGCGGAAAAAGCGCACCAACATCTTGAGCAGATCGGGGGAATCGGCGATTACATCCGAGATCACTTCGCGCGAGATCTGAATGATGGTGGTCGGCTTCTCCGCCATCACCGTCGCCGAGCGCGCAAAGTTGGTCAAAAGTCCGAGCTCGCCGAAGAACGCGCCATCGGTGAGCGTGGCGATCGAGCGCGGGTGCGGCTTCTCGACGATGACCCGCACCTCGCCCTTCACGATCACGTACAGCGAATCGCTGCGCTCCTCTTCGCGAATGATGGCTTGGCCGGGCGGCACTTCGCGAACTTCCACGCGTTGAATCAGCTTGAGCAGCCGCGCCGGATTGAGCATGGAGAACAGTGGAATCTTCGGCATCGCCGAAGACTTCGCCAGCTCCTCTTCCGCGCGCGCCACCATCTGCTCCACCTTCTTTGGATCGAGGCGGTTTATCGACGGCTCGACGCTGAGCGGAATCGGCTGCCAATCGTCGAAGAGCGGGGTCGCGCCTGGATCGGTGCCGATCATCTCCAGCTCGTCGACGGAAATCTCGTAAATTTCCGACGCAGCGTCGAGTTTCGGCACCATCGGAGGCGTGCGTCGTCCGCCCAAGACCGCGTGCAGCGACACCGCTTCGAGCGGCGCCCCTCGCGGCAGCGTCGGCGCGTCATGAAACGCAGGATCGCGCTCCGGCTCAGGTGCAAGCGGCGTGAGCGGCGGATGCTCGATCTCTTTTTTCGCGTACAGATCGACCAGCATCTGCTGCGTCGCAGTGTGGGTGGGATCGAGGTGCAGCACCGCTTTGCACGCCGCGATTGCTTTCAACAGCTGTCCCGACTTCGCGTACTCATTCGCGGCAGCGACCCAGTGGTCCACTCCATTTTTTGCGAGGTCGGACATTTCTGCTAGCGCGAGCTCCCCATGGTGGCGAGCGTGGAGCGAGCGAAGATCGCGCCGTGAACGCCGAGTACGATAGCAGCGGCCAGCGCCACCCAGCCCAGCCAAAAAGTCTCCGGCGTGTAGTAGCGATTGACCACGAAGCAGCCGCACAGAATCGCCATCCACGCGGTCACGTGAAGCGTGAGCACGCGGCGGTGAAAATCGCGTTTTTGAAATGCACGCGAGGGCATGATGCGAGCCATGGGCCCGCACTCTAGCAGGACGTCGAAAAAGGGGGAATTCTGGAAGGCGATTGAGGAAATGGCGAACGGTCAACGCCATGACGAGTGCGCAGGCCGTAGCGAGCTGCCACGGATCCGGGGAGGGTTGCCCCGCCGCGTTTCGGTGAGAGCTCCCCCGCCGCGAGATAACTATTTATTATTACAGGACAATAGTTAGCTCCCTCGATCTCTGTTGCGCGGCGCAGCGATTGCTTGGATGGTAGTACTTTCACCGATCTTAAAGAGGTTCGGCTCGATGCGGCTTCGGCTCGTTTACATCTGTTTGGCGATCGGTTTCGCCGGCTGCAGTTCGAGCTCGAATTCGAGCGCCGTTCCGGCAAGTGACTTTTTCATTCCGGCCCGCGCCGCCGATCGCGCCACGCAAAGCGGCATCGGGGTCGCGCGCGAGGCCGTCACCCAAGGCGACGGGCCCAACGGCGCACACATCATCTTTCTCAACTTCGACGGCGCCACGCTCAGCCATCCATCGGGATACGACGACTCGGCGCAGAACAAATCGGAGCTGGTCGCGAGCGGTTCGAAGACCATGCCGGCGTTCGATGCCTCGCCCTACGCGCCGGCTTACACCAAGCAGACCGCGGTGGCGGCCATCACCAACTACATGACGCAGTTCTACGCGCCCTTCAACGCGCAGATCGTGAACACCCGTCCATCGACTGGCCGATACACCATGTGCGTAGTGGGTGGCACGCCGCAAACGCTTTTGGGCTCGTCGGGAACCGGAGCCGCCGGCATCGCGCCGCTCGACTGCGGCAACGTCAACGAGCCCGATGTCGTGTATGCGTTCTCGACGGTGATCGATCCTTCTCAAACTGGATCCGCTGCCGAGTCGCTCAAGGCGATCGCGGTGACCTGCGCCCAAGAGACCGCGCACTCGTTTGGTCTCGGGCACACGCAAAACCATATGGACATCATGTACCCACAGCTCGACCCGGCGCAGACCGCGTTCGAAGGACTCTCCAACATCCAGCCCGACGGATCGGGCATGTGTGGCAACGGAACGAACCAGAATTCGGCGCAGATGCTCACCAGCGTAATCGGCGCCGCGACCACTACGTCGGCGGTGATCAGTGTCGCCTTCGTCACCCCGATCGATCAGAGCACGGTGCCACGCGACTTCACCATTCAGATCAGCGCTTCGGTGGCCGGCGGCGGAACGATCGATCACGTGGATCTCAGCCTCGGGCAAGGTCAGACCACGCCTTATTCGCTGACCACTTCGCCCTATTTGAAAAACATTTTGAACGCCCCCGCCGGCGACTACATCCTCACTGCCACCGCTTACGATGCGCAGAGCAATTTTCAGTCCGCGTCGGTGGAGATCACGGTGAGCGCCAACGCGCCGCCGCAGGTCCTCGGCTGCAACGTCGATTCGGATTGCAACAGTCCGCTCAAATGCATCGACAGCATGTGCGTCATGTCGACGGCGACAGCGGACATGGCGTCGTCGGGTTGCACCAAAGATGGCGGATGCGCGTCAACGACCGATGGCGGCACCGGCTCTGACATGCAATCTTCCGGCGGCGCACTAGGAGACAGCTGTACCGACGGCAGCCAATGTCAGACAGGATTGTGCCTGGTGGGCCCGAACCAGTGCACCAGCTCCTGCGATCCCTCGATCGCCTCGGCTTGCCCAGCAAACTACGCTTGCACCCAGAACGGCGGCGCGTATTACTGCCTGCCAGATGCAAACTCTCAAGCAGGTTGCAGCGCGACCGGAAGAGGCGGCCCTTCCACCTGGTGGGCACTCTGCTTCGTCGGACTGCTCATCGTTCGTCGCCGCCGCCGGCACCGTCAATCGCTCGGTTAGATCGCTCTCGTCACGTGTGGCGCTCGCGCTGTGGGCACTCACGCTGGGTGCCTGCGCGCCCCTTCGGCCCACCGGTTCGCTCGAGCGCTTTCGATTCTATTCGTCGCAGGCCACTCGGGCGAGCTGGTCGCTGGTGCTGGAAGACGGCGCGCGCTCGGCGGAGCTGCTCATCGACGGACGCGTTCGCGACAACGACTGCGATCGCAAAGGGATTCAGATTCGCTGCGAGCTGCGCGGCATGTTTCCGGGTGGACACACCGTCGAGCTCAGACTGCCGAATGCGGTGCTTCATCGTTCAGTACTGATAGGTCGGCCATGGCCCGAGCAGCCGCTGCCGACGGGATTGCTGCTGGTTCGCGCCGACACACCGGAAAAAATTCGAGAGCTGGCCGAAGCGGGCGCCGACGGCATCGTACTCGCTCGCGCATCCGAAGAGGGCGTCGACGCGGCCCATCTGCACGGCACGCGTGCGATCATCGAGGGCAAAATCGAGAGCGACTCGGCCTCCATCGAGCGATTTGGCGCCGACGGAGTTTTGGGCGGCGCGATCTCGGGCGATCTGGTGCGACGCTTTCCCGAGGCACGCTCGTTCACCATTGATGTGGCCACCACGCAGATGATCGATCACCTTCAATCGTGTGAGGCGCAAGCGGCCATTTCATCGACCGCGAACGCAAACGGCGCGCTGGTCGAGACGCACGACGCGGTGGGTGCCGCGCTGGCGCTGGCCTTCGCCAAGACCAGCGGCGCGATCATCGACGGCTCAAGCGACGCGTTGCTCGCACTGTTGCGCGCGCGAAAAGAGCACGCCTCGTTGCGCGAAGGAAACGTCTCCCTGGTGTCGCAGGATCACTGTCATCTGGTGGTCCGCTTCAGCAGAGGTCACGAGCAGGTTGATCTTTTGGTAAACGATGGCGCGGAGCCTTGGGCCACAAAGGGCGTCGACCTCCTGAGCGGGCCAATCGCCGCGGTCGCGCCGCACGCAATTGCAATCTTTCCTGTGTCGTCTTCGTCGAGCGATCAGACGCACTACTGAATCAGAGCGGGCCGTCAAAACCTGTG